>CAIXPS010000194.1 GCA_903921365.1 uncultured bacterium
ATCAGCAAGTTTGAAGACTTATTAATGTTCGCCATGTACTTCATCATCGCGCTGATTGTCGGGACGCTGACATCCCGCCTGCGCAACCAGGAGAAGGCGGTGCGCCGGCGCGAGGAGCGCGCGACGGCAATGTACACGCTGGCGCGTGAAGTAGCCAGCGCGATTACGATGGATGATGTCCTGGCAACGGCAGTCAAACAGATCGGGCAGGCATTCGACGCGGAAGTGGCCTTTATTCTGACAGGACCGCATGGGCGATTGTTAGTCAGAGTGCACCCGGCAGGCACTTTGAAACTCTCCGAAAAAGAATCGAGTGTTGCGCTGCTGGCCTTTTCAACGGGCAAGAGCACCGGTCGTTTTACCGACACGTTGCCCTTGGCCGAGGCGCAGTATGTGCCGTTGCGAGCGCCCAATGGCACGGTCGGGGTGATGGGTGTTCGCGCGCGCGACAACCGACGCCCCACGCTCGACCAGCAGAATCTGCTCGAAACGTTTGCGCGACAGATTGCGCTGGCCATCGAGCGCGAGCGGCTGGAGGAGTCCGATGAGCACACGCGCATGGTGTTGGAGTCCGAACGGCTGTACAAGACGCTGTTGAATTCGGTGTCACATGAGCTGCGCACACCCATCGCGACTATCTCCGGCGCCGCCAGTAGTTTGCTGGATGCGCGCACTGTAGCAAATCCAGACACGCGCGCCACACTGATAAACGAGATTCAGGACGGCGTGGATCGATTGAACCGCGTCGTCGAGAACCTGCTCGACATGACCCGGCTGGAATCGGGCATGCTCAAGCTCAACATGCAATGGTGCGATGTCAGCGACCTGATCAATATGGCCGTCAATCACACCAAGCGCGACCTGGCCAATCACGAGGTGATTCTGGAGATCGCCCCCGATCTGCCTCTGGTGTGCGTCGATTATGTGTTGCTTGAGCAGGCGCTCGTAAACTTACTACACAATGCAGCGGTGCATACGCCGCCCGGAACGCGGGTGCGCGTTACGGCGGAGGTAGAGGATAGAGAGCTTTTGCTGCACGTGGCCGACCGCGGGCCAGGGTTGCCAACCGAAGCGCTCGAACGCATCTTCGACAAGTTTTACCGCGCGTCCAATGCGCCTCCGGGGGGGACGGGGCTCGGATTATCCATCACGCGCGGGCTGGTTGAGGCACAGGGCGGAAAAGTGACGGCGGAGAATCGCGCAAACGGCGGCGCCCGCTTTACCATCTGGCTGCCACTTGGTGATCCACCCGTCGTCGAGCCTGAAGCGCAGGCGTGACCAGCAGTTGTGTTGCGGTGATGTGATTGATTGGGCTGTCGTAAAATACCTGTGTGAACACGGTGCGGCATGTCGGGTGAGCCGTTGGTGCTGGTAATCGACGATGAAGTAGCCATCCGGCGCTTACTGCGCGTGAGCCTGGAGGCGAACGGTTATCGTCTGCATGAAGTTGCCAGTGGGCAGGCAGGGCTGCAACAGGTTGCCATGCTCCGCCCCGATATCGTGCTGCTCGACCTCGGCTTGCCGGATATGGAAGGTCTGGAGGTGTTGCGCCGGTTGCGCGAATGGAGCCATGTGCCGGTGATCGTGCTGTCGGTGCGGGATTCCGATGCCGAGAAGATCGCCCTGCTGGATGCCGGCGCCGACGATTACCTCACCAAGCCATTCAGCATGGGCGAGTTGCTGGCGCGCCTGCGCGCCGCGCGACGCCACATCCAGCCCGCCGGCGACGCCCCTGTTTTCCAAAGCGGCGCACTGTCGGTCGATCTCTCAAACCGCATCGTGACGCTGGGTGGCGAGGTCGTCAAACTATCGGTTACCGAGTATGCGTTGCTGCGCGTGTTTGTGCAGCATGCCGGCAAGGTGTTGACGCACCGCCAGCTTCTGCGCGAGGTGTGGGGACCTTCCTATGAGACCGAAATCCAGTACCTGCGCGTATATATGACGATGCTGCGCCGCAAGCTCGAAGCCACTCCCACCGATCCGAAGATGTTTGTGACAGAGCCTGGTGTGGGATATCGGATGAACATCATCGATTTAGAGGAGTAAAATGGCCGGGAGGCACTGAATGGCAGCAGTACAGGTAATTGAGCAGTATATTGATATCACAGATGGTGTTTGCGGCGGACGTCCGCGCATTGTTGATACGCGGATGACCGTTGCGGACATCGCGCTGATGCGCCTGCAAATGAACCTGTCTCTCGAAGAAATTTCTGGTGTTTACGATCTCCCGCTGTCTGCAGTCTATGCAGCCATGGCCTATTACTTCGAGAACCGCGCTGAGATTGATCTACGCAGCGCGGAAGACGCCTCATTCATAGATGAGATGCGTGAGCAGTATCCATCGAAGGTAACGGCCAAGTTGGCACAGGCTCGCAGGCGCACAATCAGGCGTCATATGCCAGCGTCATTGTCGTGATAGCGTCGGTGTTGACCCACGGCACGACGCGCATGAGTTCAGGCATGGGTTGAATCGGGGTGACCGACGCATAGCCCTGCTCGACCGCCCAGGTGTCGCTCCCTTCCTCGGCTTGATTGATGCTGTTGGTGGCAATGACCTTTAGTTTCCCTGGATGTTCCATGTCCTGCACAAAGCGGGCGCGGTTCATGAAGGAGAACGTGCTGAAGCTGGTGAGTTGCAACCCGCGCAACGCCATTGCCGGCCGGTTGGGCACGTTCACGTTAAACATCAACGGCTCACTCTCGTCGTGCTGGGTTAGCGCCATTTTCACCACTTCGCCCAGCGCCCATTCCGCGCCGCCCCAGTTGGGGGTCGCGTTGTGGGGCGCATCCAGCGACATCGCGATGGATGGCACGCCCATGAGTTGCGCGGTGAGCGCCGCTCCCACAGTGCCGGAGTAGAACACATCGTGTCCCATGTTGGACCCCCAGTTGATGCCGCTCACGACCATGTCGATCGGGGCGCCGCCAAAGACGCCGCTCAAACCGATGTTTGCGCAAGTGGCTGGTGAGGCGTCTACGCCGTAGGCACTCACGTTGGCAGGATGTCCCGCGTCGCGGTGATATGGGTGGAAAGTGGGTGTTTGTTCGGGTGGGAACGATGTCCCATACCCACTGCAATTGCCGATCGGCGCAACTATGAGCACCGCGCCAAATTTCGAAAGAACCCGCGCCGCGGCCCAGATGCCAAGCGCGCCGACGCCATCGTCGTTAGTAAGAAGAAAATTCATTAAGTTGTAAATCCCCGCATTTGCGCGAACCCTTTTCGCGCCGCTTGTTAGTTTTTAATCTGGGTTAGTGTATGCGAGGATTGTTAACCCTGTGTTATGACAGGATTAGAAATAGATATGATTGAGTTGAATGGGGCCGATGGGTTGCTACTTGTCCGCCTTCATCGCTTCCCACAGCCGTTTCCACGTTTTACCCTTCAGGTGCTGGTACGCCTTGGGGAAGCGGTCGAGTAGCTTTACCGCCCGTTGTTCGTAGTGGCGCGCCACGGCGTCAATCGCGCTGATCGTCTCAGGCGGGAGTGTGTCCTGACGCTCTGTCTTAATGGCCTGGAGCCGGGCGATTGCGATCTGCGTATCCTGATACATCCCCAGCGTGTCCTGCAACGCCCGCATACCGGTCAAGGTGGCGCTAACCGGTTTGCCATAAAGCCCCTTTGTGAACTCCAGCCCGTAACGCAGGCGCTTGATGCGGATGCGCAACTGGTGATAGTCCGGCGCAGGGGAATCTGGCTGTAGTTTGTCGCCCGCTTTGCGCCCCTTGCGATAGCGGTCTTTGATCAGTTCCGGCATGGCCGTGCGCGCTGGCGTATCCGCCCAACTCGGGCCGGAGGGCGGTTTGCGCAGCATGCGACTGAAGTCAGCAGCGAATTTCTCATAGCGCCTGGAATCGAAGATGTCCAGCAGGCGCTGGTGTTCTTCGGCGCGCAGTGCGGTGAGCAAGTCCGCCACTGCGCGATGCGCGTTAATGCCTTCCGCGTCAGCGTCCGCTTCCGCGCCTTTGGCGACCCAGCGGTTGATCTGTTCGATCATCACGTCGAGGTCGCGGGTCGCACCGAGTTCTGTGGCAACCCAGCTCAGCTCTGTGCGTATGCGGTTGACACTCTGTGGGAGTGCGTCACGGAACAGACTGAATGCTGCGCGCAGACGGCGGATGGCGACGCGCATGAGGTGAACTTCCTCAGCGTCTTCACCCAGTCGGGCGCCGGGTTCGCGCGCCAGCATGGCGGCGAAGCGCCGGCGCAGCATGGCCCAGGCCAGTGCGCCGGCGCTGGACGTGTCATCACTATCGGTCGGTCCAAAATCGGCGCCCGTGATCTGATGGGGTTTCAGGTCGCGAGACTTCATCCCGGCCTCAAACTTGCTCAGTTTGGCCTCGCGCAAATGGCAGTCCTTCACCATGCGTTTTACGAACTCCGTCAGGTCTTTCACGTCCTGCGGTTCGCCCGCCGTCTCAACTTCAATCCGCTGCAGAGAAATGGCGTGGTCGGGGTTGCCGCCAGGGAATGTGGCGTTATCGAGATCGACCTCGCCCAGTTGGCGGCCTTTCTGGGTGACGGTATAGACGGCGCGGCGCGTGTGTGTCTCGAACAGCACCTGCAATGGGTTTTTGCCAACGATCTTGCGCACGCGTTGCCCGACAGCCCCCGGAGCGCCCGCGATCAGTTCGCAACTGTCATCCGAGTCGGATGAAAGCGTCTCGTTGATCTCGCGGCGTTGGCGCAACCCATCCACCGCGGCGGCGATGGACTTCATGGTTGCCTCAGCGTGTCCCGACTTGCGGCGGATGCGCAAGCCATATCCCGCGCGCAACATGCGCCAGTCGGCGGTGTCGAGATAAACATCCACCTGTTCCCGCGTGGCCTGTTCGGTCACTGTTAACGCGGCATCCGATGGATACGTCTTTAACCATGTCGCGACGATGTCGATGTCTTTGGAGTCGTATTGCCACTCGATCTCAGGCTTTTGGGTTGTCATATTGCTTCCTTTCGGCAATGTTATTGTAGCTTAAGCACGTGGTCTGACCGCAAGCGCGGCCGGCCTGTTACAAATCGCATGGATTTAAAGTTTGCTTTAAGTGTTCTTAAAGACGCGATGCTACAGTCACATCAATTTCTGCGAGGTTGTGTTAGGAAGATTAAGCAAACAAACCGCACAGACTGCATGCGCGAGATGAGGCGGCCACACAGGGCCGCCGCTACGTGGATGAAAGACGCAGAGGCGGAGCGGACACACGGGTCCGCCGCTACGTGGATGAAGGACGCAGAGGCGGAGCGGACACACGGGTCCGCGTCTACGTGGATGAGGGACGCAGAGGCGGAGCGGACACACGGGTCCGCCGCTACGTGGATGAAGGACGCAGAGATCGG
>CAIXPS010000195.1 GCA_903921365.1 uncultured bacterium
CGGATTCAGGCTGACTGGCATGTGAAACGCTATCTCGATGCCATCGGCAAGTATCACGGCCAGAATCGCGAAGTGGCATACCGATGACCATGATCCAAAGGCCAGCATCCGGCATCGTAAATATTCCTGGCATGGGAATGATTGCAAGGTCTGTTCCCATCGAGAACGTGGCCGCAAACTGGTGGCAACAGGGCGGCGTCAACTCGTGTATTGCCGCATATCGAGCGCGTGGCGCAGCATCACTGGCAGACTCCTATATCAACAAAGCCAATCCCGGCACACACGATCTCGCGGTAATCGCAGGCAAGACCGCGCCGGTATGGTCGGCGGCGAATGGATGGGAATCGTCATGGGCGAATCAAACCCTGTTACAAACCGGATTGATCCCGGCCACAAACCAGTCATGGTCGGCCATAGCAGTTGTCAAATCAATAACCGCTGACCAGTCAACCGTGTTTGGTGAATATGGCGTGTATCCGATGCACAACGTATTCGCGATGAAGATCAACCACGGGCAGGTCGATTGGGGCAACGGTGAATCGCTTACCGCTGGCACAGTCGCTGATTTAGCCGCCATAAACGTCCTGGCATTGGCCGGGCCAAATGCGTACATTAACGGTGAACTGGTTGCATCGTCCATCGGCGCGTATCGGGCTGGATCAACATTCCAGATTTTCATTGGCGCAAATAACCCCTATAACTGGGGGTCGGTTGACGGCGCTTTCATCGGCCACTACAGGGCACTGGCATTCTTCAACACAGTGCTCACGCAGGCGCAGGTGCAGGCGATAGGCGCTGCTGCGGCCGCGTTATAGGAGACACATGAGTTACTCAATACCCAAGAAAGCCAGCGCTTACCTGTTCTATGTCGGTCTGTCTGACCAATCCAACACCAAGGTGTTCAAGGCAAACCCTACCCTGGCTGCTGGTGACTTCAAGCTATCGAAGGACGGCGGCGCTTTGGTAAACCTCACCAACATGCCGACCGTCACGCCGGCTGCGGGCGTGCTGGTGCAGGTGTCACTGACCGCCTCTGAGATGAGTGCTGACACCATCACCCTTGTGTTCTCCGATCAGGCAGGGGCAGAGTGGTGTGACCTGATCATCGTGCTGCAAACAACTGCGCTGCAAACCGACGATCTCATGCCACTGGCAAGTTATTCCGCGCCAGACAACGTCGATATTGCCACGATCCTGACACGCACTGATGTGGCGACCAGCACGCGCTCAACCTATGCGGGCGCAGATACCGCTGGCACAACCACGCTGCTTTCGCGCATTACCGCAGCGCTGACGATTACCAGTGGCAAGGTGGATGTGAATGACAAGTCTGGTTTCTCACTGTCGTCTGCCGGTGTTGCGGCGATCTGGAATGCCCTGATCACAGGGTTGACCGTGGTTGGCAGTATCGGCAAGCGACTGGTGGACTATGTGGATGCGACGATCAGCAGCCGGAATGAAATTGGCCCGGCCAATTCTGATATTGCCGCGATTAAAGCGCGCACTGATCTCCTGCCCGACGATCCGGCCAGTAACACCGCAGTTGCCACGCGGCTGGCAGGATCAGCCTACAGCGCGGCTCCTACTGTGTCGCAAGTGGCAGATGCGGTCTCGGCGGCTTCTGATCCACTGTTGAATGTAGTGCCTGGCGCGTATGCAGTGGGTACTGCCGGTCACGCACTGGGTGGCATTCCAACTGTTGCGCAGGTCGTGGATGGCGTGTGGGACGAACCGATCGGTGGGCATGTGAATGCCAACTCGACCGGCCAGAAGCTCAACACAGCGGCAAGCGGCGTAGGTAGCGGCCCGATTCAATGGGTGTACACGCTTACTGACGTGGCAACTCATCTGCCAGTCCCGCAGGCATATATATGGGCAACCACTGATGCGATTGGAAGCAACATCGTCGCGCAGGGACTTACGGACAACTTTGGCGTCGTTACGTTCTACCTGAGTGCTGGCACTTACTACATTTGGCGTGTCAAAGCTGGCTGGATATTCGCAAACCCCGACGCTGAGGTGGTGGCGTAATGGGAAGTGGAAGCGGCGTTCGAATTACGCTTATCACCCCGTGGCGAGTGACGCAGATCGATTCCACAGCGCCATCGCTGCCGGTCAGCTTCAAGTCGATCACTGATCTTGTAGGCGAACGCATCGCGGCGCTGATCACCGAGTACAACATCACGTCGCTGATCGGCAACTCCAATGCCCTGCCATACATCGCTACTGTCGTCAGACAAGGCAGCTTTCAGGATAACCCGGTGCAGAAGCGCATCTCGATTCTGATCTACCCGCAAGATCCTGACGACATGCGCAACGAACCGAGACAATCTGACTCCACTGGCAAGAAGGATGAGGTGCTGGAACTTGTGAACGCAGAGCTTGGTGGCGGGGGCATGGAGTGGATTCGTTTCACCATCGACATCAAGTGCTACTTCTCGTTGAGTGCTGAATCCAGAGATACCGCTCGACATATCGCCACGTGGGTTTTTGGCCGGGCCAAACAAGCCATTCGTGAGAACCGTGGCCTGAGTCTTGTGGACGACTTTGGCGAACGCGCTCTCCAGATGGAAGTGACCAAAAAGAATCTCATCGAAGGTGGCGGCCCCGGCGCATTCAACTGGAACGGCCAGATATGGGTGTCGGTGGCAATTGAGAGTCCATCGACGATATAGAGGTCAACTCAATAATGGCGAAAGAGGCCAACCGGGGTGATCTTTTCTGATGCCTTATTTGTAACCAAGGACTTGATTAGAGTATTGTAGCTACTACCCCAACTCCTGTCGCCGGACTTCCTCGTTTTCTACTGTTGTTTTATCCTAATAAATGAACAGACCTCCGGGATTCGCTTGATTGCTTTCACTTTCAATCTTACCCGGAGGTTTGTCCTTCACTCCACCTTAAACTCGGTGGGTGCCATTTCTTAGAGTCACTTCACGACCGGCGCAGCCATGGCAGCTGCATTCGGGATAGTCAACCCGGCATAGATCCACGCGGATTTGCTGGCGTACTGGACCTGATACCAGGCGCCATCGGCGCTTACGCCGGTGACATTTAGCACTGTGCCCTGACCAACAACGCCGACGATGTTTTTCGCGTCGATGACCGGGGCGCTGCGGATATTCACCGTGTTCGAGTTAACAAGCGTCTTCGGATCACTGCCTGCCGGCGCGGCGACCGTAGTGGCGGCCACCTGCACCAGTAGGGGCATGGTATTGCCATCGATGGCTGATGGGACGAAGCCTGCGCCTTTGCAGATGCCGGGCCCGCTGGCGGGCAGAACCTCGAAGCACGAATCATCTGCATATATGTCGTTATGCTGAACCGTGATCTGGGCGTCTGATTGCAGCAACACTGTCACGGTGCTGCTTATTGGCGTCGCATCGACCGAAATCTGCGCGTACTTGTCGTATGGCTGCGCCCAGTCTGAGCACTTCAATGCGGGGCTGACCATGTTGCGCGGGCCGCCATCGACCTGGATGCAGGCGCGGACTTTCAGATTGCCGTCATTTGTCGACACAGCTGGCACGGAATTGTCCTGGCTGGACCACAGTTGCACCCACGAGGTGAATCGCATCGGTTGGCCGATGGGCACGTTCTTCACAACCTGCATGATGCCGGCGGCATGGTTCAGCGCGAAGAAGTTAAACCAGCGATCAGCGCCGCCGCCAGTGTGGACGCGAGCGGGATAAATACTGGCAAATACGGGGCGAAATTCGGGTGTGCGGAAGTTCGGGTCGCGCGCGTCGTATCCGGGCGGGGACTCCTCCCAGAAGGGGACCCAACTCCAGGTGACGTTAATCTCACCTCGACCGCCGAAATAGACGCCGGGATGCTCATGACCGGGGTTGCTGAGCAGGTTCAGCCCAGGTCCCCATGGGCTCTGAACGGTCGTGCTGGCGTAGGCTGGCGTTGCGTTCAACGCTATCGCAAGTGCGCTGGCGACAATCGCAGATGCAGCACCGCTACGGATGATCTTGTCTATATGCATGCCTCTATCTTTCTCCTGTTTGATGGCAAATGGCTCTATACCCATGCTTTTATACCGAATGCCAATTATACAAGCACACTAACACTTCAAATAGTTGTGGCGCCTCAAAGTGTTACCGAGTGGGTGATCAATCTTTCTGAAATTCCCTTTTGATAACTGACCCAAAAGCCGCACAATTTTAGTGCTGGCACCACCCCCTAACTCCCCTGTTTCCTTAGCCTCCCATTGGACACTGATTTTGTAAGCACCTTGCGGGGTGACTTGCAAAAATGAGACCTATGACGCGGGTGGCGGCTCACGTCCGACAGGAGATTCACAATGTCTGTTTCAGGACAAGCAGGATATATCAGCTTCGCCGTTCAAACGGCCAAGGTTGGAGACGGGACGTTCGATCCCGCTGCCATCGCGTGGCTCAACCACCGCGCACTCGGCGCTGATGTCGCCTTTCAGCAATTCGTCGATCAAGTCCCACCCGAACTCGGAGCGGGGCTGTTCACCGCAGGTTCGTTCAAAGCTGGCGCATATGTCGCTGGCGGCATGGCACTGAACGCGCGTCTGGACAACGCAATCGCGGCATTACTGTACGGCGCATCAGGCAAGGCCACTGTCGGCACTGCTCAGGTCGCAGGCGCATCGTCTGGTTCGACAATCTACTCGGTAGATCCAGCCGACGACACTTCGATGCCGTGGATGGCGCTGCGCAAGGTCATCCCCGGCGACACACCGGAAGGGTATCAGGAAGAGTTCTACTACGACTGTCGTGTTGCGGCGCTGTCGATCACCGTCCCGCAGATGGGCATGATGACGCACGAACTGGCATTCGTCGGGCGCGTGCCTGAGTGGATTGATGGCAAACCGGTAGCCGGTGCGGTCATCGGCACTGCTCCGGTATTCGGCGCTCCCTTCGAGTCGGCGGCCAGTGTCGGCCAGTCTGCGGAAGGTTCGATCTCGCTGCCGGGTTTCACGAGCGACGAACTGCCCGGCGGCGGTAAGTTCACAAGCGCGCAGGTCATCCTGGCAAATCAGTTGTCAACCCCGCAGGAAGAGATGGTGATAGGCAGCTATCACCCGGTTGACTTCACACCCTTAAGCCGTGGCGCACTGGTGCGGCTGGTATATCGCTGGAAGGATGCAACCCTGTATCGCGCACTGCACATGCTGGCCGCGAGCGGAGGCGCGCCGAACATTCGGAAGTGGAATCCGGTCACGAAGTCCAGCGATGTGCACGTCATCTCGCAGTCGCAAGGATTGGTGCCGACCTTTACGAACAAACACAAGTTCGACTTCTACGCGCCCTCGGCGGACTGGGTAATGTCGCCGGTGCAGCTCGCGCCCAAGAAACTGTTGCAGGTCGAGATCATAGGGACGATCAAACAGGCAGCGAGCGGTGTTGCTTCATGGCAGACGCAGCTTTGGAATGCTGGCGCGCTTAACGCAATCTACACCGCGTAACGGGGAGATTTTGGCCTGGCCAATTTTCTCCCCATTTCTCAAGCATCTTCGATATGGCATACAACTTAAGAACCCCTACTTCCAAGACCTTCTACTTCCGCATTGATGAAGCCACTGACTATGTGCGGCTCATCGAAGTCCAGAAAGACGAAGACCACGACGTGTTTATCTCGTTTCGTCAGGCGACTGCCACTGATGTGGAACAACGCACCCAAGCGCTGTCCCGGCGCGAGTATCGCGGCAATGGCGTGGGCGGGCTGATCCTGGTTGACGAAACCAACCTGGATACTGTCACGCGGCTGGAGATATTCCTGACTCTCACCGACACTGACATCAACTTCCCGGATGGCAAGCAGCTTGAGTTCAAGACGGTGGCAGGTCATCAAGCGGTTGCGTCACGCCAGAAGTTTGACGAATACTGGACCAACATGTATCCACACTGGGCCGTGGTATTCAGCCAATGCTGCCAGAAGGTAAATGCCAACTGGGACCCCAAAAGACAGTTCTCTAGCGAGCCTCAACCAGAAGCTTGAAGAGGAAGTCACTGAGTATTACGAGTGGATAACCAGCCCGCTGGCAGAGAAAACCGCGCTATTGTCCACTCCAGACTTTGTGGAACCGCAACCACCACCCGAAATATATGTCCTCTGGGACATCGAAGAGTACAGCACATTGCCCTGGGATGGCGGGATGTTCGACCAGCCCGACATCCTGATGGGGCAGGTTGCCATCTGCAGAAGCAGTCGAGATGACGTAATGATCGTCGCCAAACAGATACACGAGGCCAGTAATGCCACAATCCAAACGCGCAACAACTGACGCTGAACTGCACAAAGCCATGAACGAAGGCGGCGTAGCCAGCGCCATGCAACTCCTGCTGCATAACGACTACGGCGTGCTTACCGCGACTGACGCGAATTCTCCAGACCATCTTCTCGTCAACTTTGGCGGCACAGAAGGATACAAGCGTGGCTATGCCGCCATAGAACTCCAGGACTTCCCTGACTACAACTCGGTGGCGGTTTCCAGCCGAGTCCATCACAACATGGAAGTGTCTGGAAAGAACGAATTCAAATACAGCGGCGACTTCGCTGGCCTGCGGTACGCCGGATACAACATATCCAGGGCAAAGGACGAAGCAAAGAACTCGTCTGACTTTCAAGTCAGGTTGCAGGAGCGTCTCTCTCCACTCGCACAAGCCT
This sequence comes from uncultured bacterium, assembly GCA_903921365.1. GTDB lineage: Bacteria > Chloroflexota > Anaerolineae > J036 > Brachytrichaceae > CAIXPS01. The sequence continues at coordinate 6,646 of CAIXPS010000195.1, forward strand.
ATGAAGCCAACATAGGAGATGACGACAACAGGGCAATCGGCCAGAACAACCCGCGCCGGCGTGACGCCGTTCTCAACTCGTGGCAGTTGCAGGCGTCACCGTCTCAACCAGTGGCAGACTTCCAGGCTGCTGCGAAGGTGTTGATGGGCGAGCGCGGGGCTATCGCGGCGCAACATGTCGGCGTCATCAAGGACGCGACCAGCGTAACCAACACGATCACGATGATGAACCTTGAGGATCTTGGGGATTCGCCAAGCAATAACTTCAAGCATCTCAAATCGTCAAACGCCCGTATCGCCTTTCCGCTGGACGATCAGAGTATTGGTGAGGGTGGTAGCCTGACCGCCAGAGCAGTATCCGGCACAGGAACGTTTACCGACAAGAACGGCACAGCACAACGGTGGGCGCGTATCGGGATCGGCCAGATTCCCGGCTCACCTGGCGGCGGCATGATCATGGCTGAAGAGTCATACGCCATTCGCTATAAGAAAGAGCATCTCACCATTGCGCAAGGCGAACTGGCAAGCGTCAAATTCACCAATGGACCCGGCACGACGTTTCATGGTGAAAGCATCGTTCTGGGGCAGGTGGAAGGCGGGCGCGCAATCTCAACCCCGCTGGGAGGCGCATCCTACGCAACCGTGCAGGACGAACAACTGCTGTTCGGGCATGGCACAAAGGTTCAGGCGAATCTCAGGGCATTCTTTGAGAAGCATGACGTGACTGGCATGAACCCGGACATTGAGCTTGGATTCAACTACCCCACGGCGAACTGGTCAAAGTTCGGCACGCCAGAGGAAAAGGAGAGGAACGAGTCGGAGATCGTAACCAGAAATGAGGCTCGCGATAGAGTGCTTGGTCAATACTCCAAACTCAGCGGTGTTGCCAGAGACAGCATTGGATATACGCCGTCCCCGACCATTGAACTCGTGGCAAAGATTCGCGCTGGCGTGCCTGCCAGTGTAAAGGGCTGGGGGCTGAAAGCATTCGGCATATTCACAAGTGAACTGCTCAAAGGCGCTGAACTGTTCGGCCTGATCGAACCGTCTGCCATGAAGAACATGTATACGCTGAAGCAGCAGGACATCGCCTTCTACGGACACGTCTACGAGGACTGGGCAGGCAAGGTTGGCGCTCTGCTTGGTCCGGCAGAAGCAGCCATGACCAGCACCGCTTTGGGTGCCACTGGCATGGAACAGCGCGAGTTGCACATCGCCAGGACGATGCACGATCTGATGGCGAATGGATCGACGCCCGATCAGGCATATCACGCAGTCCTGTCGCTCACCTCAACCCTGAACAATGGCGAGGCTGTGTTCCATCGCGTAGTGCCTGAAGCGGAGTTCATGACGGCAGAAGATCGCTCCAACTCCAACCGTATGCCGCTGATGGATGTGCTGACAGCATATCGAACGGGCGGCGCGGCGATGAAGCAGTTCGTCAAGGAATTCGTGGATGTCACCTATGACGCCAGAACCGGCTCGATATTCTCCTCACTGTTCAATCGTGGCGGGGTAACGGACGTTGGCGAACCGAACATATCTGAGAACGCATCGCCTCACGATCTTGCTAAGAAGTTGCTCGACATGGGCGTCGGCCCGGACGATTCATTCAAGCTGGGTGGTCAGACCATGCCCTCCATGAATGCGCTGGGCATCGAAGGACAAGCCTACGCAGCAGTGCGCAAAGCGCTGGCATCCGGATCAAAAGAAAGTGCCAAAGCAAACGCCGAGAACGCAATCGCGGCCATCGAAGAAACCTTCACCAGAAACAACGGCAACGAGTTGGCAAAGAGCGGCACCGAAGGCAATGCCTTCATGTTTGGCGGCCGGTTGCGCTTCATTGATTCCAACGCCGATCAGTTCAACGGCGCAGGGAACACGCCATACGATGTGTACACGGGCGAGAAGGAAGTTGAACGAGCCGCGATATTCCACAATGTTTCGGTCGCAGAGATGGAACGGGCCATGGATGCTGGCGAAGTCAAAGGCATGTGGGGCGGCTACCCTGGCAAGATGGCCGAGCAGATCGTCCAGATAAAACGGGCTACTGTTGCGAACGGCTTTCCGCAAGGCCACTACACGCAACAGGAGTTCTCGTACATGAGCGCACTGGGCGCAGTTGTGCACGAGCGCGACGACGATGCTGACTTCGGCCCGCAGAGCATGGCGGTGGATGTCAAAGAACGCCAGGTAGACGTTCTGGACAAGAATGGCGACCCGACAGGCACTACCCGCACTGAACGATACATCGTCCCACTGCCATCGGCACAAGCCGCATTCGACGAACAAACGGGACTGGCACATCGCGCAGTTCAATCACTTGTCGCAATGGCCGGGCCAAAAGCACTGGTCGAACTTCAGAGTCGCATGGAACAAGCGCTTGGCCGCGCTCCAACCGATGTGGAAGTGCTGATGGGCGCAGGCGGTGTGCCTGGGTTCGAAGCAGGCGTAGATCAGCCGGGCGACAAAAAGAAGTCCAGCGAGAACGTTCTCTACAAAAATCAGTCCCCCGAAGAGTCAGGCATCAGCGGCGCTGACAAGATGGCTGAGATCGACGCTGCCACAGCGCCTGTCATTGACAGACAGGAATTGACGATGAGCGCGATTGGCATCATGGATGCGCGTAATCAAGCGCCCATCTATGGCACGACCAAGCAGTTAAGCCTGGCAATGGCAATGGCTGATAAGACTCTTTTCAATGCAGCCGCCAACAAAGCGAATCCGTACTATGAAGAAGCCGGCGTAGACCCATACGAAGTAAACACGCAAACCTTTGAAGGGCCCTACCAGCGCACCGTGGACTTCAAGACCATTCCCGATGCGTTGTGGCAGATTCATGGCAAGCTGTCCTACAACGATGGGATGCCGCGCATATTCGGCAACGGCAACAGAATCGAACCCGGCACTGATTCCGCGTCGCTTGCCAGAGAAATGGCGCACGCCTTTGCCGCTGTCAGCTATGTCCAGCCGGAAGCGGTAGCCGAAGCAATCGGCGGCGTCGAGAACATGGCCTGGATCGCCAAAGAATTACATGAGGGCAAGGGCGTCACAGAGAAGGCGCTCAAGGTGATCAGCGGGCATGGATTCGACAAGATCGCGGCCATGAGTCAGGCGATCAACTTCATGCGCAAGGACAAGGAAGGCGCGTACAAGGATCTGCCGCCACAACTGCGGGAGTCGTATGACACGCTCAAAGTGCGCCACCAAAAGACCATTGACGACAACCCGCAGTACGCAGAGAACTTCAAGGCTTCCCGGCGCAGCGGCGTCCCCATCGAAATGCTTGGCGAAGAGTCCACCGGCGATGTAGTCGGCCCCAGGCTGAACAACAACGTGTACGCAGCCGGTGGCAACACCAGAGGACCGGCAGGCCGCGAACTGGTATCGCAGCGCGATCCGCGCAACAAGCCGGGTGAATCCGTCTATGCATCCAACGAACTGTTGAATGACATCCGGAAAAGACATTACTACAGTGCTTCAACCATAGGCTCACTGGTTGGCACCGGCACGCACGTAAAGTCAACTCAGGCTAAGACCATGCTGGACATGGCTGGCGACAACGAGGCGAAGCTCGATCTCGATGCCGGCCTTGGCGCAAAGGGCGCTCTGCTTGAGCAGATGGTGGAGGACTTTGACGCTGACAAGGACACGCACCCTTTTGGCCGCCAGTTCCTGTCTCGCGACAAAAGCGAGGAATATAACAAGGCGCACCCCGAACACCCGATCCCGCGACTGGATGGCAAGTTTCTGGAAGGTCGGGAGCATGAGACATCGCTTCTGTACGACAACCTGAAGTATCAAAGACGCACGGCGACCGCAGGGCCGCGCATCTTCAACGTGGACACCAAGAACACATCCATGCGCCTGAAGCCGGGCGACAAGGAAGGGGAAGCCGAGAAGAACCTGCAAAGCTACACGCTCCAGCAAAACGCCTACGACTACCACATGGTCTACATGGCAAGACATGACGAACATGAGCCAGGCGAAATCAGCGAACGCGCCAAGCTGAAAGATCAACTCATGCTGGCCGGTGGTTTCAGCGAGAAAGATGCGGACGACATGATTGCTGACCTGGCAAGCCGTGGCGTGGACATGATTACATCAGCCCTGTACGTTGGCGACCCCACGGACTTTCATCTGGACGATCCTGTGGCGACCGGCAAACGGATGATGCCGATCGTGCGCATGTCCGAACAGGAGATGGATGCCGCATGGAATCAAGCCACGGCAAACCTCACCGCTCTCGCGCAAGATCCTGAATATCTTGACGCACTCGCCAGACGAACGTCGTCGCTTGAAGCTGGCTCAACGGGTGAACGCATTGAAGGCACCATGTACACCCCGACAGAGGCCAGCAATCCAGCGGGATGGCAGCGCACACGCCTAAAGCTTGAGGCGCAGGCGCAGGCTGATCGTGACAGGCTGGGCGTGAAGGTTGTCGAAAGCGCGAAAGTCGAAGGCTACGAAGAATCAAGAGCGGAACGACAGCAGAGACTCGGCAAGCGTGACCTATCTCCGACACAGCAGGAAATTCTTGACAGAAGAAATAGCGGAGAAGAACTAAGCAAAGAGGACGAGTGGATGTTGCTGCACACTGGCCCGGCTACCAGGGATGAAGAAGCCAGATGGCGTAAGGCATTCCGTAGTGGCGGTCTGGGCGGTGGAGCAGGCCCGGCGCAGAATACGAAGCCAATGACTGAGTTGAACGGCATGAATCAGATGCAGCTCAAACTCCATGCTGAATCTCTGGGGCATACCGTTGCGCCAGGGGCGACAAAAGGCGATCTGATTCTCCAGATCGTAACCGGCGCTGCCACTACAACACCTCCTCCGCTCGGCCCGACGCCGGCAGCCCCCACGCAAAACCCTGGGCAACAAACCTATGTCGTCGGCTCTGGCGCAATGCCGCAGCAGACCACACCGGCTGGCGTGAACATCAATGCATCCGGTGTCGCTAACAATGTCACCATCGGTGGCGCGCCCGTTCAGCCACAAGCGCAAGCTGGATATATCGGCACAGCGTCCGAACCAAGGCCGGGACTGCCCGGCGACTGGGTAGCGGCAGTAAACGCGCACGTCAGCGATCAGGGAACGTGGCAGGGCAGCAATCAGGAATTTGCCGATCTTGGCGCAAGCGGCAAGTTCGGCGCGCAGCAGATGGCTTTCTTCAGGCATCTGTTTAACGCACAGCGTGGTCTTGGCGTCTCGGATGCCAGGGACGCGCAGACTGGCTCACAGGCGCTTGCCGGGCAACTGCCAGATGGCAGCTATCTGCCAATGGGTGCTGCCGGTGAAGACGCTCACCGCAGACTTGGCGCGGCCAATGCTGCCATCATAGACATGGTCAACCCGGCGCGGCGACCGACGCTGACGGCTGCTCAACTTCATGGCGGTGTGCAGGCAGCGGCAAAGTATGCCAAAGACATACACGACCAGATTCCCGAACCGACCACAGCTACAGCCAACAACGGGCCGGCTGGCACGCCGCTGGCAAGTAGAGCTTCTGGCCCGATAGCTGAAGATGAACTGCGCGTTCAACGATTTGAAGTATTCAACAAAGCGCTGGCGCAAGCCGCCAAGGGACTGGAGGAGTTTCACGGCGGTCTACAGGCGAACATCAAGACATTTGGCCGGGCCAAATCCGAGGCCGCCGACTTCTACCAGGACACTCAAACCCTCAGCAAGTCCATCAGAGGACTGAAGAGCACCGTTGGCCCCGGCCAGAAGATGTCCCCTGAGATGCAGGGGTTCGTCAATCTGGGCGAACAAATAGTTGGCGAACGCAACGCCACGATGCAACCTGGCGGAAGCTGGTACGAAGGCACTGTCAACAAGTTTGGCGAAGAGAAAGCCGAACAAATTCAGTCGCACGCGGCGACCGCAGGCAAGGGCAGTTGGGCCAAGACTTCAGCAAGCCTGTTGTCTGGCATGCTGGCATTCCAGGTGGCAAGGGATTTGCGCTACACCATCACGCCACTTGAAGAATCGGCGCAGAAATATGACCAGGGTGTTGAACAAAATACCGGGCTGATGCAGCGCAACGGCATGGGCTTTAACGTGCGTGAATCCGGCCAGGGTATGGCGCAGGTAGTCGGCGCGAATCTTCAATACGGCTTCGGGCGCATAACCAGCCACACAATGGCTGGACTTTCAGGGAATGGAAATGGAGAGGGCATTGGGTCAGGCCCGCTTGGAGGGCTTGCCAGCATAGCCCTGCCAGCCCTTGGCGCAGCCGGTATTGCTGGTGCGATGGGATCGATGGGCGTCTTTGGCGCAGGCGCAGAAGCAGTGGCAGCTACTGGAACGGTAGCTTTAATCGCCGGTGCTGTTGCTGCAACTGTTTCCGGCATCTCGTCATTCTCTGGCGCTCAAAAAGACCCAGTTGCCAGGGCAAGAAATGCGCGCATTAGTGATAAGTACGGCCCGTTAGCGTCGTCATCAGATGACATCTGGGCGCATACCGTTAATTTGAGCCAGGAACCCGATGCCGCATACCTTAACGCGGCCATGAAGGTTGGGTCATCGTTTGATCCGGGCGGGCCAGAGGCCGATTTTGGCAACATGTCCAAACTGGAAAGGCAGGCATGGTTCTCAGGAGCGTCTGGTTATGGCAGCAGGTATTCAGAAAAGGCTGCTGCCTTAAAGCTCGACAATCCAACCCGCGACAGGTTGATCGCGCTAAGCGCACAGCGCAGCGGCGAGTCTCAGACGATGGACGACGCCTACTTTAATGCGGCAGCAGACGTTACCTCGGAAGGCGGCGATCCAGTCGCCAGACAAACGACAGCCGACGTTATCGCGCAACACCTCGGCGATTTGACTGCTTACGGCAGCAATACGATCTTTAAGAGCCAGTTGGCAGACGGAAGCCTTGTCCCGCTGGCTCAACTTGAGACACAGGCCAAAAAGCTGAATGCTCTTGGCGGATCTCAGGGCGCATACTCACGCGCACGTTCTGGCTACGGGACATACCAGGGCAACATCGACGAGATTACCAATATGTCCACCGCCACCGACAAGGGTACGCTTTACGCTGAACGGGCCATGGACTATGCCGGCGCGCCCGGCGTCTGGTCGCAGATCAACGGCGGCTGGTGGGGCGCTGTCCAGATGGAACAAGCTGGCGGTCCATCGGCAAATTCTAAATTCGATCAGTTCAAGGACTTTACCGAGGGTGGGCCGCAGGAGCAGGATGTTGTGCGCGCATCGTTACAGCAATCCAGGCAGATGGAGAACCTGTCGCTTGGGCGTGGGTTCAAGCAGTTTGGCGGTGCGCTTGGGGTGAGAACTGGCACTGAGACTATAGAGCAGTTTCAGTCCGACACTCAGCGTCAACAGGTGCAAAGCGGTATCGTGAACAATGCCGCAGTAGCTGGATTCGATCCTGTCAGGGCCTTGGCGCTTGCACAGACAGCGGCACCAGATCAGGTTGTGGCGTTCACGCCAACTCAACTGGCTGAACAAGCGGGTGTGTCTGCATATACAACCCAATCGCCAGAGATGCTGCATGCCGCGTCGATGCTTGGCAGACAGGAACCACTGGCATCGTTTGCGACCGCACAGGCAAGGGCAGCAACCGCGCAGAGTCTATCGATCGGCAGCAGCATGGTGACTAATGCGGTGCTGAATGGAAGCAGTCTTACGGCGGCGCAGAACTCAGTGAATAGTGTCACGCCGAATCTCGGCAGGCTGTTCACTCCCGGTGAAGAGGCCGCACAGACTGGAATGGGCGCGTTCCTGAACCAGTCGCCCGAAATGCGGCACGCGGCAGCTGTGCTTGGCCTCTCCCCTGCGAAGGAAGAAGGACTGACGAGTCCAGCAGACCACCTGAAAGATGTGGCGAGTGGGCTTATTACATCCGAACGTTTCGCCACGCCAGAGAAAAGAGCGGCAACTGCGCAGGGTTTGTCGTCGCAGGGTGATCTGTATCAGTCGGCGATCAACAATGACATGCAGCCGGATCGCGCCCTGGATGTAGCGCGTCAGTATGCTCCGATACAAAGCGGACTGTATTCCCCAGGCCAACTCAAGTTACAGGCTGGCGCAAAGGCTTACGGAACATTCAACCCGCAGGAGAAATTCTTTTCGAGCAAGTTCGGCGTGAACATGGGTGGGCGCGATGGCATGGTCAACATGCTGTCAACATCACAGGGAGCACAGGCATGGTCAATGATGTCGTCCATGACGCCAATGGCGATGAGCGTGATGATGGATCGCGGCGTCATCGGGTATGGATCGGGATCGCCCACTGGCGCAATGCCAATGATGGATGTCACGACCGGCGCTGGCTTGTTTGAGCACAACCTGTATGGGTTGAATGAACCAGACTTCCCAGGCACAGCGGAAGTTCGGTCGTTCCAGGCAGATTCATCCGCGTCATACGCAGCGTCCACTACTGGCGGGACAGATCGATGGTCGCAGCTAGGCAGCACATCCGCTGGCACTACGGCGAGAAACAGGATTACATCGACCATGATGAACGGCGGCCTTGTCGGTTTGGGCAAGCTCGCGCAACAACGACAGTGGGAAATATCAGACAGGATGGAAGCGGCCAGTATTGGATTGTCGCAAGCCGGGCCGCGCATCGATCATGCGTATCAGCTTGCTTACGGCCAGCCCTACAACCAGATGCAACTGGACTTCAGCAAGGCGTCTGACTTCGGCGGCACAGTTGGCGGGGCCAATAATACTATTGCCAGCGCAGCCACCACAAAGTGGATGGAAGACAACAAGATACCGGCCTACGACGCTGGCAGGGGCAAGTTCGCGTGGGCTAAGGAATCCCTTGCGATTGACACAGAATCAATGCTGGCAAGCGCTAACCAGAGCAGGATTCGCACTGGCTGGCAGATTCAGGACATCAACCGCCAGCAGTATCAGTTCGGCGTCACAAGTGGTTGGCAGCAGACTGATATGAACATAAATCGTGGCCGGCAGCAAACTCAGAACCAGTGGCAGATGCAGGACTTTCAGTACCAGGGCGCACAGATGGCGGTGGATCGCAGGTCATTCCGCGAGGACACTGGCTACAACAAACAGGTGTCACAGCTTCAGTACGGCTGGCAGATGGAAGATGCCGACATCAACATCAAACGCGCCACTGGCTTTGAACGGCGTCAACTCGTCAAGCAGAAAGGTCGCGACACCGAAATGTACAACCTGGAGCAAGGCCATGTCGATGTGCAGACCAAGCGGCAGGAAGATCAGTTCAAGCGCGAGGATGACCACTTCAAGAAACAGGTCGAACACTTCAAGACGCAGACGAAGTGGCAGGATGACGACTTTCGCAAGGAGTCTGAACGATTCGTCATTCAGACTGCGTGGAAGAACGAAGAGTTCAACATCTCGCGCAGTCGCGCCAATCAGGAAATGGCATGGGCTGCTGAAGCTCTGGTGCGCTCCGTAGCGTCGATGGCGATTCGCAAGGAACAACTGGACGCTGAGGAGAAGCAGGCCATCTCGATGGCGGCAGCGAAACAGGTAATCAACGACCAGGAGATTCTCGTCGAGCAGCAGAAGTTCGCGCTGTCGCAGCAGGCTGTCGTAATGACCGCCACAGAAAAAGCCGAGGTGCGCGAGCTTCAGACCGAAATGGAGACATTGCGAAACACCGAAAAGACGCGCATGGAGGACAACAACAAACTGCAAATGTCCTTGATGGTTGGCCTGATAAAGTGGATTGAAGCGCAGCCCTGGTTCAAGGGATGGGGCGGCGCGTCACCCGCTGATTACACCGACCCGCCGCCTGACACTAAAAAGTACAAGGATCCCAAATTCAACGCCAATGGCGGCAGGCTGGAGTCCGGCGACATCTTCGGTGAGGCTGGCCCTGAGATGGTGATCGACACAAAGGGCAGTTCATATGCAGTACCAATCCGGCACCTGACCCCTAAACCGTACCAAAGCTCAGGCGACGTGATTAGAGTGGAAGCAATCGTTCCCATTCAACTGAATGGCAAAACCATTGCTTCGGCCATCGTGCCGATCCTTATCGATCCCGTTCGCGCACAGGAACGACGCAGGACAGGCAGGCGTTAATGAACAGCTTTATCCAACTCAAAATAGCCGGTGAGAATGACAGCACCTACAAGCGGCTGCGTGTTGTCTTTGGAACTGGCTCGTATCCCCACAGCACTGAACAGGGTCGCGTGCTCAACCGCACGACCACTGGCAGACTGTCCAAGCAGATCGGCCCGGCCTACAAATACTGGTATGGCAGCTTCAGGGTGAAGATGCGGGAGGACACAGGCTATGCCACGCTGGACGACCTGTACAAGTGGATGACTTCTGAAACACCGACCGATCACCGGCTGGTGATGCGTCCGTGGAAATGGCTGGACAATATTAATGAGGTCGCAATTAAAGAACCTGGTGGCACTCATCTTTACTGGTGGCCGTATCCGACTTACGCGCTCCAGACAGGTCAGATCATCACCAGAACAGACACGTTGACCACAACTGTCATTACTTCAGTCATCAATAGCCACGAAGCAGACATTGAACCAATGGACGATGACTCCAGTTTTCTGCCAGATGAATATGTCTGGCACCCCGTGCGCGTAACCGGGATAGGCATTACTTGTGACGCGACCGAGAATGTCGCGTTTGTAACCGGCGTCGATCCACAGCCCCAGGTGCCGGTGATGGAGTCCAGCGGTGGATTTGCCATTGTGCCGTTTCGATTGGAGGCGCGTTAATGCGAGCAGTGCCAGATCGACCGCTACTTAAAGAGTTGGCCTCCCGCGATGTGCGCAGGCCAGTGTATTCGATCACCCGGCGTGATGACGTGCTGCACTTTCAGGATGGCGTGACTCTGCCACTGAGCGGCGCATTTCCCGGAGTCGCGTCTACGGTGCGGGTCAAGGCCGACCATCCGGTGACTGTCTGGCTGTCCATGCACGAAGCGGGGCATACCTATCTGGTGAACGCGCCATATCTCGTAAATGCGATGAACGGTGTAAGCGCCACCAATCACCTCATCGATGTGGAGTGGGCCAGTCTCAAGGCTGACATTACTGACACGGAATACGTGATCGGCGCTGCGACGTGGGACGGTCATGTGTCCGTTGATCGGTATAGCCTGACGGACTTCACCCTGGCCAGCACAATCGCAGTATCGCAACTGCAATGCTCCGCCGACGCCACAATGGTCAAACGCATGGAAGCGGTGTGCGACTTGGATGGCACGAACTGCCTGCTTGTGTTTGGAATCCATGACATTACCAACCTGCTGTCAACACTCCAGTTCTGGAAAATTGGCCCGGCCAATTCTCACCAGTTGGAAACGGTCGTGCAAATCCCAATGGGAACTGCGGCGACATTCAATGCACCCGACTGGACTGAGTACGACACCGGCGCACAATACTGCGCCAACGTGTATGTCATCAACAATGGCAATGGCTACACCATCGTGTGCAACAACCTGGCAACTGGCCGGGCAGTGCAGTTCAGGTGGAACGGGATCGAAAGCCAGCTCACGCAGATCATCCAGATCGACGTGGACGCTTCAACTGTCACCTTCACGCCCACCGGACTGATTAAGATCGCTGACCTTTACTACCTGTCCGGCCTATTCACACGCCCCATGACGGATGGCACAACAGACTTCTATTGCGTCTACCTGACTTCCTCTGATGCCTGGAACTGGTCGGTAGGCGAGAGATCGTTTCTTGTGTCTGGGGACGCCACAAAGGGTGGACTGGCCTACCTGCCGGGCATGACGAATATCGTCTACGTTGGACTCAACGCGACTGGAATCAAAACCTACTTTGCCCCTGCGCGGGTGATCGATGGCGTGGGCACTGCCGAGGACATCACCGATGGCATGGTGCACTGGTCGATTGACGAAGCGACGGACAGCGCCGACGCCATGTCGCTGGATATGCTGGCTGGCACTCCCATCACCGAGGGCGATCATGTCACGTTCTATGCTGGCTGGACTAAGGACGACGGCTCTGCGTATCCTGTACTAATGGGCGACTTTGTGGCCGATCAAGTGCCAAGCATTGTGACAGATGCCGGGCCGCAGGTGACGAACATCTCCCTGCTGGATCGGGCTGGCCGCATCGCCAATGACTGGAAAGCATCGGTGGATGTGGCGCAGTATTCGCGCACCAATCACGAAGATGCCCTGAACGCGCTGGACAAAATGGTTGTCAAGTCGGTCATCCGGGATGCGAAGATCAAGTCACAGTCCGACCCGGAGAACGTAGCCAAGGCGGTTATCATCACCGATGGGGCGCTGTATTCTGATTCGCTCAACGATCCATTCGTCGGTTACTCGACCGAGCGGGATGACCGGGATGGCATCTGGTATGCCGAAGTGGAATTCGCTGCCACTGACGATGGCTGTCAGCAATCCTTCGGATTCGTGTTCGGCGGTTCAGCCACGCAGTTCAACGCGGTGCTGATCCCCAAGGTATCTGATTGGGAAGGGCATAGGTTCGATGACTCCGGCCCGATTCTAGTTACGTCAGACTTGCAGCCCAAGGATGCCACGACTGGCATTGGCGAATGGAACACGCCCTCCCGCGTGACTAGCTTAATCAAGAGCGTGCTGATCGACGTGGCTGGCTCGACTATGACCAAATCAGTCGGCACGGCCAACGCCAGTGCCTACCGGCCAAGTGGTGCATGGGCATTTCAGGCAGGCCACAAATACCAGGTCGCGCTGCGCAAGGCAGGCAGTCGGTTGCAAACGTTCGTCAAAATCATGGACTACGCGCCTGCCAACTGTATTGCCAACGCTGACTGGCTGATGATCGCGGAGTTCAAGCTGGATGAGACAGTGCGTCACGCCTGGGACGACCGCCCCTATTCTGGTATGGCACTCTCTACTGATGTGTGGATGTCTACTCAGGCATTTGCTGAGGCTGAGTATGGCGACATTGACACTGCACTGACAGGAGCGACGCCATACGAATGGGTTAATCTTGAATCTATCGGCTCCTGTAGCCTTTATCTTGATATTCCGCATCAGGGCGGCAGGGAGGGCCAAACCGACCTGGAGGGGAATAACGACCATCTGAAACTTTCAACCGCAGGTGGCACGATCACCGAATGGCCTCCGGAGTTTGTTCTGGGCGCGCCCTTGAGACTGCATGGAACCGTAACAGGCATATGGACGAACGTTCTGATAACCGATCTCTCGAACTTTCCGAACTTCATAGTGTCACCACATCTGTATGCTGTGTGGTGGTGGTATGGGGAGTACAACAACGGACAAGGCACCTATACGACCAAGGGTTATCACGCGGGCGAAGGAATAACGATTTACTCTCCAGGACTGATGCAGGACTGGGGATATGCCACAAGCGGATATGAAACGCAAAGACAGAGCATTTACGGCGCAGACGTTCTGACGATCACCGATGGCAGCGTGGTGAAACGTTCCGGCCAGTCGAAAGGCAAGGCATTCACCATCAACGATGGCAGCGACTCCACGGCAGAGTTCACTCGGTTTGCGCGTAGCGATGGCTCGAAACACGTCTATATGTCGGGCAATGCCGGTGGCAACGTCTTTGACGAGACAAACCCATGTGCCGTTCCGCGTGTCTGGTCGTTCAAGATGAATCCCAGTGTGTTCATGGATTACGCCTCAACCGATGTCGGCCTGCCGGAAACCGGCTACTTCAAGGATGAGGACGAGTTCATACGCTATGGGAACGAATCATTCCCCTGGCTCGGCACGCTGGATGGTGAGCATGTCTACAACCACTGGTGCATGTGTCCAACGTACTACTTCGTCCTGAAAGCCGCGATTGCTGGCACAGATGGCGTCAGGAATCTCATGCAGTGGATGTCGCCCGGATGGGAGCCTCAGGTATCAACAACCGGGATGTTCGACATATCGAACGTGAAAGGGTTACTGGCAGAAATCAGAGCGCGCACAAATGCAACGAACATCACCAACGACTCATCCGCCAAGTACTACGTTGACTCTACTACCGCCAACAATGAGAGTGGATATATCAGTTACGCCAACAATCACTTCGTCACGCTTGATAAACCCTATCCCAACGACATCGCGGAACCAGGTAGCGGCAACGCGGCGGACGTGCTGATCGTTTCCGGCAGAGCACAACTTGGCTCGGACAAGGGGCTGCACGACGCTTCCGCGCCGGTCGTGTTCTACCCGATGCCGCTCACAGATCCACCAGCGCTGCTGCCATTCCCATGGCTGATCCGGGTGGACAGCTTCGACCAGTATCAGGGGTTGTACAACTCGATTGAGGATGACCTGCGCTACACCAATGCGCTGGCCGGTGTGCGGGAAACCCACTTCCGCAGTCTGGGTAGTTTTAGCGGCAACCTTACAGATTCACCGGTAACTTTGCACACCAACCTGTCGAACTTCGTGCTGGACATCAAGGCGCATCTATTCGGGATCAACGACAACCGGCTTCGCATCACGTTCCGGGGCGGCCAGTACATCCTGGACTTACAGCACTTGATTACTGATGACGATCTGATCAGCGGGCGCATGGGCAATATCCGCTACCTGCTGCAAGCGCCGCTGTCCAACATCGTAAAAGGCGCGAATGAAGCGAAATGGCTGGATCAAAACACCATCGCCGTGAGTGGCAGCGACATCTCTGGCACTTATGTGGATGGTGTACATACAGATGATCCATATGTACAGTCGGCGATCCGGCTGGTCGTGCGCGACAACAAGATCATCATTGAGGTGGAAGGGCAGCAAGTGTGGACGATCAATCTTGATCACTGTAGCTATGTCGATACGGCTACCCCGCCAGTAACGCATTCGTACAAGTTTCTGGACTACGGCGCGGTGACGATCCAGTACACCGGCAGCGTAGACGTGCCCGTCACAGCCCGGCTGCTGGAACTCTCGGCTGAGATCGAGGCGCACATCATCGACATGAATTCAACACTTGGTGATGCGGTTGGATTCCTGCTGGAAGGACGCCACATCTGGTCGCGCTCACATGAGGATGGCGGCACGCTGTTTACAACCAACCTGGTGCGCGAGAACTGGTCATCTGACGCAGTAGACCTGATCGAGAACATCCAGCAGGATCAACAGATCGACACCGGTATGGAAGTGGCAGGCCATGTCATCACCAGCGGCGCTGAGTTTGGCGAGTACATGGACGCGGAGTGGATTCGTCTATATGGCTACACGTTTGAGATGGGCCAGAACAGGTTGCTGAACACAGTGCAGGACTCCCGTGACGAAGCGCGCATCATTCTGCGCACTGCCAAGGAACACGCCAGGCAACGCCAGTTCTCAGGGCCGGGACTGTTGGACTTACAACCCCTGGATCGCCTGACGGTATCCCGCCCGGCCAGTGGCGACATTTCCGCGACCACTACTGCCGGCTACATCGTGAAGTCCAAACACACCGAAGGCGACATCAATAGCATCACCGGCGAACTGGACACGTTTCTGGAGCAAGCCATATGAAGCCAGCACTAACCCTCAGTGACGCCCTGCAGGGACCGCCAGAAACGACGGTGCGGACTGCGCGGGTTATATCTGTCGATGGCGGCATGGCCTACGTGATTCCGATCAACAGCAACCGTGGCTTTAACGTGGCGGTTGGCGGCGACGTAAAGGCGGGTGAACTCGTCGAAGTCCAGATCGTGCGCGGTCACAGGACAATAATTGGCCAGGCCAATTCCAGCAGCACCAGCACAACCGTAGTCAGCACCGTAAGGGTAGAAAGTCATGATGGCGGTGGTGGCGGTGATTACCTGCCACTGACAGGCGGCACCGTGACTGGCCAGGTCGTTGTGACTGGTAATCTGTGGGCGCAGAATGAACTTCTGCTTGGTGGCGGTAGCGGTGAATTCCTTTACGTTGATGAATCCTTCAATCTCCATCTATGTACGGGCAGCACCGATAGGATCATTGTTGATTACGCTGGGATGATCGAGATCAAGGGCGTAATGAATCTGACGATCCAGGCTGACGCCCCCGCGACACCCGGCAGCGGCTTCGATCTTTACGCAAAGACGGATGGGGTATACACCATGAGTCCCGCTGGCGTCGAAACACTGCTGGGAAGTGGCGGCGGGACAGATCTTCCGGCTGTGACCTTAGACACAAATGCAGACACGTTACTGAGTATTTCAAACCAGCAACTTGGCCTGGATGCTCAGGCAGCTAATAGGGTATTCGCTGGCCCGACAACCGGGGATTCGGCAGTGCCAACCTTCCGGGCGCTAGTCACTGGTGATCTGCCGTCCGGGATCGATGCAGATACGGTAGATGGCAAGCACGCAAGCGCCCTGGCTAATCATGTGACAGTGTTTACGGTTGATGGCTCGCTGTTTAACGTGGGCGCGGCGCCATTCAGGTTCTATAACATTTACGGCGTCACCCGCACAATCAGCAAGGTGTTGATCTCAGTTGGCGTGGCTCCCACCGGCCAGGCAATCGTTGTAGACATCCACAAAAACGGCTCAACCATCTTCACCAATCAGGCGCATCGGCCAACTATTGCCGCAGCAGCATACAGCGGCTTCACGACAACATTAGATGTTGCTTCATGGGCGGATGGCGATTATTTAGAAGTACAAGTTGACCAGTGCGGGACTGTCTCACCTGGATCGTTCATGACAGTGCAGATATTGCATGGCTAAGGAAACACAATGGCAAGACTATTAACGTTTGGAGCGGAAGAAGGCAAAGGGCGCGGCATGGGAGATGTGTTCAGCGTATCCGGCAACTCACCAGTGATTAAAGATCTGGCTGACAACCTCGCTATCGGGCCAAGAACAGGCGACTATTATTACCAGGTTTACGGCAACGATTACTTTCAGTGCCCAATTCCATCAAGTGCCGCAGAGTTGTATTTTGGATTTGGCATATATGTGCCCAGTTTTGGTTACGTCTCCGGAAACACTAACGTTTATTTTCCGGGCATAGACGCTGGGATAAACATTGATGCATTGAATGGAACGGTGCGTTGGCAGAGAGGCACAACTATCGTTGGGTCTACAAGCGCATTACCGTTGAATCGCTGGAATTACGTTGAGTGCTACATTAAGCCTGTCAACTCTGGCTCAGGCGCAATCACCATCAAGGTGAATGGGACAACCGTGTACACCAACGCGGCTGTGCAAACAATCACCAATGCGTTCAGCCAGTTCACTGCCATCAAGTTTGTCGGGCAGACTTATGGTGCTCAATACGGTTATGTGTACTTTGATGACATCGTGGTGAACGATGTGTCTGGTGCAACCAACAATACATGGCCTGGACAAGTGCGCCTCATGCCCATGCGCATTAAGGGGCCGGGCGACCATGCGGCGCTTTCACGCGGCGGAGTTGATCTGGGTTACAACAATTCACAGGTGCGCGAGATATTCTCCGCGCTTGCCTGGGTGGAAGGGGTAAACACAGACGACTATGACTTGTACGGCATAGACGCGCCCGCCTTGCCCGCTGGCGCAACGATCAGCAACGTCGTCCTGCAACTTCATGCGCGTGCGCAGGCAGGCGGAAAGTCCATAAAGCCCATCCTCAAATCCGATGCAACGGCCAGCGATGGTGCGGCTACAACACTTGGCACATCATGGCAGGTAGTGCAGCAAGCATGGGCATTAGACCCGCAAGATAGCGCGGCATGGACTGCCGCTGATCTTGCGACATTGCAAGTTGGAGTGAAAATAGGATGAGCACAGGACTGCCAGTTAATGTGGATGCTGTGCTTGGGTATATTGAGATACTCAGTTCACTTGCGCAGGCGGATGTTGTGTTCGCATACCTGGAGTACCTGGGCGATGCGATAATCACGCCCGTTCTTCCCCTGGAAAACTGGGATGGCATGACCGCTCCA
>CAIXPS010000196.1 GCA_903921365.1 uncultured bacterium
ATTGCCCTTCTGAGAAAATAATGCCTGATTCAATATTGCTGCCGGCGCTTGAGCATTATCTCGATCAAATCGCGCATTTCTGGCTGACTTCAGGCGCATCCTCGTTTGCTGTCGTATCAGGCGGGACTGTCTTGCGTGAATGGCGTAATGGGGACTACAGGCAGGAGGCAGCGACCCATCCAGTATCTGCCGAGCTTGATGGAAATACATGCCTGCAAGTATCCGGGATGCCAGAAGCCTGGGTCGGCGAACAGTTAAAAGTTGACGCAATTCTGTTGTCTCAACTTGCGCAACGGGACGCCGACCTGGAATCCATGACGATGGATCTCGTCGAAAACCAGGATCAATTGCTGGCGCTCTATGACATGACGCGCTCAACGCGCCTGTATCTTCAGGCGTCCGACACCTTGCAGTTCATGGCTCAGGAGGCCGCGCGACTGATTCATACTCAGGCTGCTTTTGCATCGCTGCAGCTTCCCAACCAGCCACTCCAGATTCTGCAATCCCCGGCTGGCTTTCTCACAGATGACATACTGGAGGCTCTGGCAAGGCAGTTGAATGAGTCCGCCCACTCCGAAATTCTATATGGGCAGACTGACCTTCAACTACTTCTCCCGAAAACGGTGCACACCCTGTACGTGCGGCGATTCCCAGTTCGCGCCAAAGCCTCCGCGATGATCGGGATCATCAACAAACTTGATGGCGAGTTCAAATCACCGGATCTGAAGCTGGCTGGCGCGATTGCTGACTGCACCGCCGCTTACCTTGAAAACGCACTCCTGGCGCAGGAAAATATGCAGCAGATGCGCCTGCAGACCGAGATGGAGATCGCGCACCAGGTCCAGGCACAGTTGCTCTCGGCTGTGCTCCCAACTATCGCCGGCCTGGATCTGGCCGCAGAGGCGCAACCCGCGCGCGAACTAGGCGGTGACTTTTATGAGTTCATGGCCGAAGTAAAGCCATTCACCTTCAGCCTGGGCGATGTTTCAGGCAAGGGCGCCCCCGCCGCAATGTTAATGGCTGTGACGCGCACCGCGCTCCGCTCGCATTCGCGTTTCTTCGAGAACAGCACGCCTGCTACGATCCTCGGTCGAACAAATGACGATCTCTATGGCGACCTTACCGCGGCCTCAATGTTTGCGACTGTTTTTGTTGGACAATATCGAGCAGACACCAGCGAGTTGATCTACGCAAATGCTGGGCACTCGCCAGTGATGTTCTGCGCAAAGGGCGAGCAGGCGATACTCCTTGAGGCGGATGCCCCTCCCCTCGGCGTATTGGACATCAACCTGTGTCAAGATTACCGTCTGAAGATGAACCCAGGCGACGTCCTTGTGGTTGCATCCGATGGCCTGAATGAATCTATTGCGCCGGGAGGCGAGATGTTCGGGATCGATCGCTTGCTAAAGGCGTTCACAGAAAATGCGCATCTGCCCGCGGCTGAACTGATGGCCCGGCTATTGAAAGAAGTGGAGGTATTTTCTGTCATTGGTGAACGCGCAGATGATCAAACCGTGCTGGTGGTAAAAAAGAAATGACACAATTTATAGTACTCGATCTACCCGCCAGCTATAAGATGCTGGGAGTATTGCGCGCCTGTATCGCCGAGACACTCTCAACCGTGCCCAATCTAGCCGAGGGCGACACCATCACCTACAATGTGCAACTATCAGCACAGGAGATCGCTGTTAATATCATCGAACACTCTTACGGCGGCGAGACGAACGATAAACGTTTCTCCGTGACCGTGTCGTTGACTGATGAGCCCCGCGCCATCATCATTGACATGCGAGACACCGGGAATACATTTGACCCAGGCGCCATTCCTGCCCCTGATCTCAACGAAGCGCATGAAGGCGGTTACGGGTTGTTTATTGCGCAACAGTTAATGGATAAAGTCCAGTACACAGCCGCCGCGGATCACAACGAGTGGCTGATGGAGAAGAAATTGCCATGGTGACTATCGAGGAAACCGAATACAACATTCGCATTGGAATCGTCAAAGTGCGGAGTGCTATTGACCCCTACTCCTCACCCATCCTGCGCGACAGGTTGATGAAAATGATCGACCAGGAAATCGTCTGTCTGATCATCGATCTGACCGAAACGCCATTCATGGACAGCGCCGGCATGGCTGTGCTCGTCACGGCGCTTAAACGCTGCCGTCAAGGCGGCGGCAACGTCAAGCTGGTGTGGCCTAAAGTCGAGGCCGCGCAGCGTATTCTCAAACTGACGCGATTTGACCAGGTATTCGATATGTTTGATACG
>CAIXPS010000197.1 GCA_903921365.1 uncultured bacterium
TCCCGGTCGCGGGGCTTGCCCCCAGGTCGTTAAAGCGGACTTCAACCTGGCCGTTCGACGAAAACAGGCCCTGCTGGTGCTGCAGGTTCACGAAACGCACCGCATTCTGGCGCGGAGTTTCGGCAAGCACCTTCTTGAAGGGCGCCGTCGTGGTGCGGCCAAGATAAATACTGGCGCCCAGCCAGGCACAGATCGCCGCGAGCAATAAGCCAATGATGATGGCCGTCAGTTTCTTTGTGGTCATTTTGTTCCGCCTGAATTCAAAAATTGTACTGGAGAGCCAACTGCAGCAGCAGAAAGACCGGACTCCGCGTTCAATGACCGCCCGTTGGCAAAAAATGCTCGATTCAGGTGGCATCGCGCAACTTCCTGCTGTATCATGATTCATCAAGTTATATCAAGATGGAGGTTGCCATGACCGCAACAGTCCGCGAAAAATTCTCCTCACAAGCCTCACCTGAGGTACTGGCGGCACTACGCCAACTCGCCGAGTTACAAGGTCGACAGTTCCAGGCGGTGCTTGACGAGGCCCTGCGGGATTACCTCGATCGGCAGCAGAAGGACCGCCCGCGCCGACACGTGATGAATGCATTCGCGTCCAGTCTCGCCGAGTTCGACAGCCTCTATCGTGAGTTGGCGAAGTAAAGCGTGGCGCACGATTACCTGACCGTGGCCGATGTCCTCGGAATGCACACTGTGCTGTTACAGCGTTACGGAGGCGCACCCGGTGTGCGCGATCCCGGCGCGCTGGAGGCGGCTCTGTATCGGCCGCAAACCGGCTATTACGAAGACATCGTTGCAGAGGCCTCCGCGCTCATGGAAAGTCTTGCAGCGAACCACCCGTTCCTGGATGGCAACAAGTGCATCGCCTTTGCTGCGACTGACGTGTTTTTGCAGATCAACGGTTGGCAGCTTAAAAGACCACCGACTCAGATTTACGGCGAGATGATGAAGATGTTTGAGGTTGGCCAATTCGACATCGCGCATCTTGAACCGTGGCTGCGCGGCTTCGCGCGCAGTGCGGATTGATCAAGGGCGAGGCAAACCTCGCACTTCAGAACAGCGAAGTCAAATATTGCCATCAGGAGACGCCATGCTTTTCAGGGTGATCTGGACCCCAAAATCGTTCCTTCACGTTGCCGCGCGCACCATCTTGGCGACTTGCGTTGTTCTGATCGGTCTGAGCGCACCGGCGCTGCACGCCGAGCCGTTTCCTGTGCGCCCTGTCACGATCATCGTCGCCTTCCCGCCTGGGGGCGGCACCGACATTGTGGCGCGCAAACTTGCGCAGCGTCTCTCTGTGCGCTGGGGTCAACCGGTGATCGTCGACAACAAGGCGGGCGCTGCCGGCACGATCGGCACCACGGCGGTCGCGCGGGCCGACCCGAACGGCTACACGCTGTTGATGGCGACCCTCGGCAACATGGCGATCAACCAGCACATGTACGCGATGGAGATCGATCCCACCAAAGACCTGGCTGCGGTCACCAACGTGGTAGGCGTCGATTTCGTGATGGTGACCAATCCGAAGTTGCCCGTGTCAAACGTGAGCGAGTTCCTGACGCTTGCGCGCAGCAAACCCGGCGCGCTCAACTACTCATCCTCGGGAATTGGCGGCGCCCCCCACCTTGCTGCCGAGCTCTTCATGAGCCTCACCGGCGTGCGCGTCACCCAGGTGCCCTACAAAGGCAGCGGCCCGAGCATCGCTGACCTGGTGGGCGGCCAGGTCGATTTCAGCTTTGACAGCCTGGTGCAGTGCCTGCCGCAGATCCAGGCGGGCAAGC
This sequence comes from uncultured bacterium, assembly GCA_903921365.1. Lineage (GTDB taxonomy): Bacteria > Chloroflexota > Anaerolineae > J036 > Brachytrichaceae > CAIXPS01. The sequence continues at coordinate 1,785 of CAIXPS010000197.1, forward strand.
TGCGCGCGCTCGCGGTTCTGGGCACGCGTCGCTCGCCGCTTCTGCCCGATGTGCCCACGATGCAAGAATCCGGCGTGCATGGCTACGAGTTCACCAACTGGTTTGGCCTTGTAGCCCCAGCGCGCACACCACGCGAAATCGTCGACAAAATCAACGCTGATGTGGTCGCCGCACTGTCCGAGCCGCAACTGCACGGTGAACTCGAGCAAATGGGCGCAGTCGTCGTCGCAAACTCGCCCGCCCAGTTCATGACTCAAATTAACGCCGACAGCGCGAAATGGGGGAAAATAGTAACCGAGGGAAACATTAAGGGTCAGTGAGCGGCGGAACTTCCATCGCATTGACGAGCCCAACCATGAACCTCTGGAGGTCATCATGAAAACTCGATATGTGGCTGCGGCGCTGTTGCTTGTTACCACGGCTGCAATGGCAGACGATTTTGCGCGGGTTATTTCATCCTCGCCGGTCGTCCAACCGATCCCCGGAACATCCAATTCCCGAATCGTGCACTACGTTGTCACGTACGATTTTCAAGGCCAGCGCTATACCGTCAACCTGCCAAGCGACCCTGGCCCCCGGATCCGGATCAGCGGCGGCGCAAACTATGCCGCGCCCCCGCCCCCGCAGTATGCGCAGCCGGCTCAGGTGATCGCTCCCTCGGCGCCGCCAGTGTACGTTCCGGTGCCGCCCCCGCCTGCGGTTCCATACGCCAGCGTCCCGGCTCCTGCCCCGGTGTTCGTCACCCCGCCGCCCGTCGTTTATGCGCCGCCCGTTGTCTATGCGCCACCCTACTACCCTAACCCCTATCCCTACGTTGGCGCATACAATCCCATCGTTCCGTTCGGCATCGGCGTGGGGCTCGGCGTTCTCGCCGGTGGCTGGGGCGGCTATGGCTGGCGCGGTGGGTACTATCGCGGAGGTGGCTGGCATCGCTAAGCCGCACGACGCAAGGTCAGACGGCCAACATTCATGAAAAGGCCGCCAA
>CAIXPS010000198.1 GCA_903921365.1 uncultured bacterium
GCATGGGGATTTAAGCCGGCCACAAAAATTTTAGGATACGCGATGCCAAAATCACGTTGTAACGAACGATGCAACTGGCTAATGACCTCTGTCATTAAGGGCCCGGTAATGGCATCAGGAACCTGCCTTAAGGGTAGGTGAGTCGTGACTAAGGCCACTTTCATCGAGGGACAAGTGAGCATCATCACGACTTGAGAGGCCTTGCATTGCTCGGCAAAAAATTCAGTATGCCCACTAAATGCAATGCCTGCCTGGTTGATAATTGCCTTGTTTACCGGTGCTGTTACTAACGCTGAGAACGCGCCTTGCAAACACTGATGCACCCCAAACGATAGCAGGCTCATCACATAGGCCGCATTGTTTACGTTGAGAACACCAGCGATGATCTCTTCAAGACACGGGATATGTATGACTTGCAAATCATGCGGGCCATTTATAAAAGGCACATTGGGTTGATAATCGATGAGCTTAACAACCTTGCCTAATTGTTTTGCACGTGCCGATAGTAAGGTCTTATCACAAACAACTACCAGCGGTACGGCGTGGCCAGCCAGATCGAGACACAAATCGGGTCCAATGCCTGCTGGTTCACCGCTAGTAACTAATAACGGCTTTAAACTCACGCCAAATCCTTTTCCACAATTTTAACGTAAGCATCGGTTCGCATATGTTGCTGCCAATTTTGCACAGCCTCCATAAATTTCCGTTGGTATAAAAATTGTCGCACTTGCATCCTCTCGAATGTTTTAGAATCATCCACTGATTTACGTTCTAACACTTCAATAATATGCCAACCATACTGTGATTTTACAGGTTTGCTTATGGTATGTAACGGCAGTGCTTTCATCGCTTTTGCAAAAGTAGGAACCAACTCATCCCCTGTCACCCACCCTAAATCGCCACCTTTCACAGCACTTGCTGAATCCACAGAATATTGCTTTGCCATAACGGCGAAATCTTTACCAGATTTCAACTGCTGGTAAATATTATTGACTTGTTGCATGGCTTCAACCTGCGTCATATTCACGTCTTGTTTTAACAAGATATGGCGCGCGTGCGTTTTTTCAACTTGATGATGGCCAGTTTCACCACCTATAGACACAAGCTTAATCAATTGAAAGCCGTTGCCTGTTCGCAAAGGTCCAACAACCTCGCCCACGCTCATATCTACTACTGGCTTCGCGAACACTTCAGGCAATTCAGCCAGATGACGATCACCTAAATCGCCCCCTTCTAGCGCATATTCGCCACTGGATTCAGCGATTGCCAAGCGGCTAAAATCATCGCCTTTTTTAATCTTCGATAACAACAACTGCGCTTTCGCTTTGGCCTTGGCAACTTCTTGCGTTGTTGGTTCTTCTGACAGAGGAATCACAATGTTTTGTATGTGATAGGTTTGTTGTTGTTGACGCTGCTTCTTGGCATCCTGCTCAAAAGTTTTTAAATAATGATCGATTTGTTCAGCCGAAATGTTAATATCATGTCCCACCGCTTTTTGTTGCACGCGATTAATTAACATTTCGTTACGAATATTTGCTCGATACGCTTCCCAGCCCAGACCCTGCTTTGTAAGTTCTTCCCGTAATTGGGTTAAGGTTAATTTATTACTTTCAGCAATTTTGGTTATGGCTTCATTTAATTCTGTGTTATCGATACTAATGCTATTTTTCTTCGCCAACTGCAACTGCAAATCAACGTCTATCAAATGTTGCAATACTTGTTTTCGTAATGCCGTTTCTGTCGGGATTTGCATGTTTTTTGCTTGAATTTGCTGACGCATAACCTCAACTTGTTTATTCAATTCACTAGCAGTAATCACGTTATCGTTCACAACCGCGATAACTTTGTCCAATGGCTGTGCCTGCCCTGCTGTAATAAATCCGGATAATAATAGTACTAAGATGCGCTTTTGCATGTACAAACCTCTTAAATGTTAAATCACGTTTAGAATCGGGGCTTAATTGGTTTCAATTAAATCAAATCTCTTTCCTAAACACAAGCCATTTGGTTAAATAAAAATCAAAATATCGACTGATATCCAGGCAAATAGGTGTTAATCATGCTGGCTGGATTACTAGTCCCGACCGATCCCAATCCTTTGAGCAATACTTGAAAATACACGTTATTATTATACTGTGGCGTAAAGGTGGCCTGCTCTATGCTTTGAAACGTGCGCCCGCCCATAAACCGCATGGCCCAGCAACAGGTATCGTATTGCATGCCTAATAAGCTCATCATACTATAATTATCACTGACGTTATGACTATAAGCACCAATACCACTCCAATGCTCATTAAACGGCATGGCATAACCAATCGTTGCTTGATGTAGGGGTTTGTTTTGCACACCTGCCAACGGCATTTGCAACACGTTACCACTCACTAAATAGGTATAACCAACACTAAGCACCTGATTTGGGCTGGGTTGGTAATGCAAATTTAAATTGCCATTATTGGTAGCATGCGTCTCGGGATCCCAAACATAATCAGCACTGGCTACCCAATGAGGAGTCAATTGATAGGTCGCTCTAGATGCAATCGGCGATGCCTCAGCTGTGGGTGATACATAACCCAAGGTCAATGGATTTTCTAAACAAGGACCGTCTTGTTGATAACAAAGCAACACACGCCTATTTTGAAAATAGCGGATTTGTCCAACCGTAACGCTCACTTTTTCTAACCCGCTGTCGTCTGACATCCAACGCGACGTAAGCGCATAAGCCAATTGATTCGCATCACCAATTCTATCAAAACCCGAAAACCGGTTATTACGAAATAACTGATCGCTTGTAAAAATCATATAAGCCGAATCATACACGGGCACCGGGGTTTGATCGTGATAGGCGACATTTAAGTAATAAAGCCGTGGCTCTAAGAGTTGGGTATAAGGCCGTCCTCGAATAGCCAAAGACCGCTCAAAACTCAAGCCACTATCCACACTGTATTGCGGAATACTTCGATTAAACGAGGCGTTCGTATTATTTCCCATGTACTGAACGTCATAATAATTTTCTTCCAAAGCCACAGCGGGAGTGATATGCCCCCAAGAACGCGCCAAAGGAAACGATAACTTTGGGCTCAAGTGATAGCGCGGGCCTAATGGTTGCATCGGCGTATTATCCGGCCAGCGAAAATTATCATACTGGCTTAACATATCCAGATTCGCATGCAAAGGTAGCTCATGATAAGACGCATTAGC
>CAIXPS010000199.1 GCA_903921365.1 uncultured bacterium
GATAGACGTCATCGGGGATGGTTTCGTTGTACTTCACCCATTCGTGCCGGGCGGCCAGCGAGTACAGCCCCCAATGGATAAACATGCCAAATCGATCATGAACGAACCACTCAATATCACCCGGAGTAGGGGTAGGTAAGCGCATCAAATCGTCCTCCTCAACAGATATGGGTCCCGGCGGTCGGTTGCACATGAGATGACAAATCGATGCTAATATTTCGATGTCAACACTATGCAGCCAGATGCGCCGAATACCACACACATTCTAATCGCCAAATGATCAAATCAGGTCTTGTCTCAATCACGTTTCGCAAGTTAACGCCAGCGCAGATTATTCAGTGGGTCGTTGACGCCGGTCTTGAGGGCGTCGAGTGGGGAGGGGATGTCCATGCGCCGCCAGGGGACGCGCGGCTGGCGCAGGAGATTGCCCGCATGACGGTCGACGCCGGGTTAAGCGTCGCTGCATATGGGTCATACTATCGCGTTGGCGCGCCTGACGCTGGTGATTTCCAGGCCATTGTCGATACGGCTCTGGCGCTTGGCGCCCCGATAATCCGAGTCTGGGCAGGAAATCGCGGGTCAGCTGATGCTGACGACGCCTATTGGGCGCATGTCGTCTCCGAAAGCCGGCGCATCGCCGATATCGCTGCAACAGCGGGATTGACGGTGTCTTATGAGTATCATGGGCGCACCTTGACTGATACAAACGCGTCGGCCCAGTTGTTGCTGTGCCGTGTGGATCATCCCGCCATTTGCGCGTACTGGCAACCGCCGGTGGACGGCGCCCCTGAGTATTGCGCTGAAGGACTCGCAGCCCTATTGCCGCGCCTTTCAAATGTGCACGTCTTTCACTGGCTGCCAGCGACGGTGCGTCAGCCGTTAAGCGCCGGACATGAGGTATGGCGAACATACATTGACATCGTTAAGAGTATCCCGGGTGATCGTTATGCGCTGATTGAGTTTGTTAAGGACGACCAGCCTGCCCAGTTCATGCAGGATGCGGCAATACTTCTGAGTTGGTTGAAGGAGTAAATCGACGCGAAAATGGGATGGTGCTACACTCCCTGATGATGAGTGTACAGACTGCCATTCACCCTGCATAGCGGCTTCATGATGAGATTGATTAGAACGTTTTCAGCAATGTTCGTGCTTGCCGCGCAGCGATTATGGTCGACGCGTGGGCTGGCGCTTGCAAGCGGGCTCGGATTTGTGGCCGCGATTGCGCTTGCATTCAGCGTGCCCGTGTATGCCGATGCCGTGTACCATCGCATCCTTTCGCGCGAACTCGGCATTACCGATCCGTCTGCATCGCCCATTCCGCCATTTGCGTTTATCCTGAAATTACGCACGTTTTACCAGGATGCGGCGGGCTGGGCGGACATCGTTCCGGTGGACCAGTTTATTGATGAGCAGATTCCACAACTGCTCAACCTGCCGCGAAAAACGATCTACCGGTATTACCAGACGACGAACCTGCGCTTGTTCGCACTGACGGATCCGACCGCATTCGCGCAGCGCAAACCGCTTCTGCTGATCCCCGTCACGGCCCTGAGCGACCTGGGCAACCACATCAACCTGGTGCAGGGCAGCGTGCCAGGCGACCAGCCGGACGTAGATGGTTATACCGGTGTGATGATCAGCCGCTTGCTGGCGGACAGGTTAGGGATGCAACTGGGCGACCGGTACGTGGCGTTCACCGGTCGTGAAGACAACGGCGCCGCGCGCGTTCCTGTCGTGGTGACAGGGGTATGGGAGCCGCGCGACCGCAAAGAGGCCTACTGGTTCTACCGCCCCGACTTGCTCGACATCATGCTGTTGACGACCGATACAGCCTTCGCGCAGAACATTGCGCCAGCCATCGGCAAAACGATGGCCGAGGCGATCTGGTTCATGGACTTTAATGGCGACTCGCTGCGCGTCTGGAATGTGCCGGAATTCATCACAAGAATCGACGGCATGATGGAATCCGCGAAAGCCCAGAAAATCACGATTGACATGAGCGCTTCGCCACAGGATGGTCTGCAGCGCTATGTGCGCGACAGTCGTCAGTTGATGGTGCAGTTGTATGCATTCAGCGTGCCGCTCTTCCTGCTGGTTTTTGCATTTGTCATACTCGTGTCCGGCCTGTCGGTGAATGGACAGCGCAGTGAGATCGCCGTGCTGCGCAGCCGCGGCGCTTCGGCATGGCAGGTGTTCGGCATGTCGCTGATACAGGCGATCGTGCTTGCGGCGCTCGCGTTCGGTGTTGGCGCAGTTGCGGCGCTGGGGATCGCGGTGGTCATCGGTCAGTCGCGCAGCTTCCTGGTGTTTGCCAGCGGCGAGTTCCTGCCCGTAAGGGTGGGGGAGACCAGCCTGCCGTTTGGCGTCGTGGCTGCGGTTGCCACGGTCATCATCACCGTCATTCCTGTCATCGAGGCCGCGCAGCACACGATCATCACGTATAAGCTTGAGCGCGCGCGCGCGATGCGGCGGCCGTTGTGGCAGCGGATGTGGCTGGATATCCTGTTGTTGATCCCCGCAGTGTACTGGACCTATATGCTGCAAAAGCAGGGCGCGGTGGATGTGCCGCTTCTCGGCACAACCAGCGGCGACCCATTGAGCAGCCCGGCGCTGTTTCTTGTCCCGTCGCTGATGATGTTCGCCGTGACGTTGTTCCTGATCCGGCTGCTGCCGCTGCTCTTGCGCATGATGGCCTGGGTGCTGGGCCGTTTGCCGGGGATATCGCTGGTTCTGGCAACGCGCCAACTGGCTCGTTCGCCGGGATTGTACGCAGCGCCAATGTTATTGCTCATCCTGACGCTGGCGCTTGCGACCTTCACGACATCCATCGCAACGACGCTCGATCAATATACAGAACAGAACGCGCGGTATACCGTCGGAGGCGATGTGAAACTCGTTGGCACTGGGCAGAGTAACCTCCCTGGCCCGTCTCAGTCGCCCGGCACTTTCGCCGGGGCGGGCAGTATGACAGACGATTCGGGCAGCGACCTTACTGCCGCGTTGCAGAAAGCACAGGCTGAGGATAGCGGGCCGCGCTATGTGTTCGTGCCGATCAGTGATTACCTGACTGCGCCAGGCGTCAAAGCGGCGACACCTGTGGGCCGGTATCAGACAACGATGCACTTCAGCGTTGGCGGTGATACGATCGGCCACATCATGGGCATTGAGCGCGGAGACTTCGCCAGTATCGCGTTCTGGCGCTCAGACTTCGCCGGTCAGCCGTTTGGCGCACTGATGAATTCGCTGGCGATCGCGCCCGATGGGATCCTGGTAAGCGAAAAAGTGATGGCGGAACGCGTCCTGCGCATCGGTGATACGCTGACAGCCAAGGTGCAATTTCCGTCGATCGATGTGGATATGACTTTCCGAGTGGTCGGATCGTTCAAGTTATGGCCGAGCTGGTTTCCAAACGCGAAGGATGAAGGGCCGCTCATCGTTGGCAATCTCGACTACCTCTTCGAGAACTCGGGCGGGCAGAGCCCCTACGATGTATGGATCAAGGCACAACCCGGCGTGAATTCTGCCAGCATTATTCCCGCCGCTCGCATAATCGATAAAAGCGCGTGGTCTGGATACGATGTGTACAGCATGATATCGGGAGAGCAGACAAAGCCGGAGCGGCAGGGGCTGTTCGGCATGCTGACGATCGGTTTCCTGGCAGCTGCGCTGTTTACCGTGCTCGGTTTCTTTCTGTATGCGGTGTTCTCATTCAGGCGCCGGTTTATTGAGCTCGGCATGTTGCGCGCCATCGGTCTGAGCACTCAGCAGATGGCGTTCTCGCTGGCATGGGAGATCGGGCTGCTTCTGAGCCTGGGGATGTTGTGCGGCACTGGATTGGGGCTGTTTATCAGTCGCTTGTATATCCCGTTCCTCCAGGCTGGCCCAGCGGACCCCTCCCGCGCGCTCCCATTTGTCGTTGCAACCGACTGGAGCATGATAAATGGTGTTTATATCCTGTTTGGCGGGCTTTTCCTGCTGGCAGTGCCAGCGCTGGCGCTATCGTTGCGACGGATGCGCATATTCCAGGCAGTAAAACTCGGTGAAGCCGAGTAATCCAGTGACTGATATTATTCGCGCGCCATGAACTGGCGTATATCTATCTATGAGGCGACCCAATGCCAATGCCAATGATAAGGACAAGTCTTACGCGTGAGGGATGTGCCGGTCGACAGAAGCGCTTATGTGAGCATCTGAGCATGTCAGGTCTGGATGCCGCAGTGATCACCGATCACCGCGAAATCTATTACTTCACAGGCGCCTTGCTGCCCTCGTGGCCGGCCTGTTTGATGGTAATGGCCGATAGCCGGTCATGGCTGGCTGCGCAAACCTCTGACGAGTCGCCCCTGACCGACAACTATCTGACCTATCAACCGCACACGTTTTACACGAACAACCCGGACAACCAGCGTTTACTGGGGCAGTTAGTGGCGCGACACCTGGCTGGCGCATCAAAACTGCGACGGATCGGCTGGCAGGCCGAGAGCACCCCGCATCTCATCGCGAACCACCTCACAAACGCACTCAGCCCGAATGAATGGGTTGCGCTTGACGATGCGCTCGAAGCGATGGAGCGTCGCAAGGATGCGGACGAGGTCGATTTGATCCGGCGCAGCATCCGCGCAGACCTTGCCGGTTATGATGCTGCGCAGGCTGCTATCCGGCCCGGAGTGAATGAGTTGGAAGTTCTCGCTGCCGCACAACGCGCGGCGATGCTTGACGCCGGCGAAGGCGTCTATCACGGTGGAGACTTCCGTGCCGCCGCGATGGGCGGCGCCGCGCGCGACCGGCGTGTCGAATCAGGCGAACTCTTCATTGTGGATGCACAGACCGTATTTCGCGGGTACTGGTGCGATCTGGCGCGCACTTATAGCGTGGGACAGACGCCAACCGATTTGCAACAGTCGATCTATGCGCACATCGCCGCCATTCAACGGGAAGTGGCAGGTCTGCTCAAGCCGGGTTTGAAGGGAACCGCTCTATGGCGTTTCCTCGATGGGCGCATCCGCGAACACCCTGCCCTCGCGCAAAGCGGCCTGATCCATCACGCGGGACACGGGGTGGGGCTGCGCGCTCACGAAGCGCCCGATCTCAACTGTGACCGCGAGGGAATACTCGAACCCGGCAATGTCGTCTCTGTTGAGCCGGGTGGCTATACGGATGCAGCCCGCTATGGCGCGCGCATCGAGAACATGTATCTCATTACGGAGACAGGGGCAGAGACTCTGTCCGACTATGCCATGAACCTCGTGCCAACCGCGTCTGACTGATTTTTTGAAGGAAGGTGCTCATATGTATGATGCCATTTTGCTTGCAGGGGATCGATATCACACAGCCGAAGATGCCTTTGCAGGCGTCGGGCCGGCTTTGGAAGCCGCAGGTCTAAAAGTTCTCTACACGACGGACTATGCCGCGTTGAACAGCGATCTGCTCGGCGGCAAACGCTTGCTCGCGATCCTGCGCGACGGTATGTTGTGGCCAGACGGTCACGAGCAGCCCTATGGCGTGTGGATGCAACCCGAACAGGAAGCTGCCATTGAACAGTTTGTGGCGAGCGGCGGCGCGTTCATGCCGTTGCAC
>CAIXPS010000200.1 GCA_903921365.1 uncultured bacterium
CCAGAATATCTACCTCGATAACGCGGTGTTCCCGTTCTACTCATCCAATTATCCGCCGGTATTTCGGCTGATGATGGCGCCGTTGATCTGGCTGTTCGGGCCGCAGATCTGGGTCGGTCGCATTTTGTCGCTGGCGGCCACAATCGTCATTGGCCTGTTTATATTTCTCGCCGCGCGCCGGCTCTATCCGATGCGGTTCGAAACCCGCGAATGGTTCTCGCTATCGCGTATTCTGGCGCTGGCGCTGCCGCTCCTGGCTGCGTTAGCCTTCTTTGCCGCGAATTACGTGTATGAGATTGCGCCACTAGCGCGCGCTCATCTACCGATGGTTATGTTTGCGTTCGCCGGCATCTACTTCATCGATCGGGCGATAGGGGCGCCGGGAACAACGCGTCCGCGCGCGCTGCTGGCCGGTGTGGGTGTGGCGCTGCTGGTCGTCGCCGGATTTACAAAGCTTCAAGCCATCGACGCGCTGGCGGCCGGCTTTGCGTATCTCTTGTTGCATAAACCGAAGTGGTGCGCGCTCGCGCTGGCTGCTAGCGCGAGCGTCGCCGCCATCATCGTCTTAGTGATGAACGCCGCAACGGGTGGACAGTTCTGGCTGAACGTCGTCCTGGCGAATGTCAATGAGTACGACATCCAGCGCACCTGGATGTTCTATGGCCAGTGGTTTCAGTTGCAAGGCGTTCTGATTGTGTGCGCGGCCCTGTATGTCCTCTGGGATATTGTGCGCATGATCCGCGCCCGTTCACTTGCCCCGCTCACGATCTGGTCGTTGTACTTCCTCGCGGGTTCTGCCATGGGGATGCTCACCGGAAAGTGGGGCGCAGGCCCTACTTATTTGATTGCTGCGATTGCGGCATCGTGCGTTTGCACTGTGGGAGTGTTGTTTCGCGTGATGACCCTCATCAGGCGGATTGCCGAGACACGACGCTGGCGCGATCCCCTCGCCGTGGCGCTGAGTCTGACGGCCGTGCTTAGTGCTGGACTGTTTTTCTATCAGGCGACATTAAATGTGCATCTTCCCACCAGCGGCAGGCTACTGGGCGGCGTGGCTCGCCTTCTGGGTGTGGAGGGCCGCTCGTCGTATGCCCCTTACCAGTACTACGATTCCATCGGGTATACGCAACTGGGTCACCTCATGGACAACGCCGATACCGTCAACGGGTTTGAGATGGTGAAGATCATCACGTCGGCAAAAGGCCCGGTGTGGAGCGAAGAAGCGATGTTGACGCTGACAGCGGGGAGGGACGTTGTCACCAATCCAACCCAGCTATTGAACCTGTCAAAGAGCAATATGCTTGATACGACAAAGATGATCGAGATGATCAGGAACAAGGCGTTTGGCGCCGCCATCTTCAGAGCCCAGTTTTACCCACAGGATGTGATGATTGCATTCGGGCAGAACTATCATTGGGCCACGACCGTGCGTATGAATGGGTTTGACTATATGGTGCTGATGCCCAACGATAAATAGCTGCCCGGAATCAATTTGTATGACTGATAACTTCACACTGCGCCTGCCCAACTACGAAGGCCCGCTCGACGTTCTCCTGCGACTGATTGAGGAACGCGAACTTGAGATCACGGCTGTCGCCATTGCGGTTGTCGCCGAGCAGTTTCTGGTCTATATGGCCAGAATGCCCAGCCGTGATCCAAAAACGCTGAGCAACTTCGTGTCCGTGGCCGCGCGCTTGATTGTGTTGAAGAGCCGAGCGCTCCTGCCGCAACTCACCCGGCCTGATGCAGTCGTCGACGACGACGATAGCAATGCCGACGACCTGGTGGCGCAACTCAAGGCGTATCAGCTTTACAAACGCACGGGGCGCTGGCTGTTGGAGCGCGAAGCCGGCAACATACGATCCTACATGGTGCACCCGCCGCCGATGGATCGCCCGAAGACGCGACAGTTGCCGCTGGACAATGTCACCGTTGAGTTGCTCGCTCGCGCGATGAAGCGCGTCGTGGATCGCTGGTTGCCGCCGCCGCCGGTCGATAATGTCGTGTCGCGACTGCCATTTACGGTAAATGATTGCATTGTGCGGATAGAGACGACGATTATCGACAAGCCGCGCATTACGTTCACCGAAGTGCTCAGCAATGTCAATCTGCGGGTGGAGATCATCATCAGCCTGCTGGCATTGCTCGAGCTGATGAAACGAAATGTGGTTATTGCCTATCAAGATCAGGCGTTTGGCGAGATCGTGATCGAGAAGGCGCCGTCGCTGGAGCCAGAACTGGGTCAACTGCCTGCCCAGGCGGCTGACGACGTGACCGATTACGGCGATGCAAAATTGCCTTGAATCCCTTTGGCGCGGTAGCGGTAAATGTCTTCCAGTGCGCCGATGCGTTGATCCCAGCCAAAGCACTCCCAGATGCGTTGCTGTGCCGCCTGACCCATCCGCAGGGTGTCAGCGGGCGCCGCAAGCAGGCGCACAAGCGCTGACGTGAACGCCACGGCATTCCCGGCTTCTGTCAACACTCCGCTGCGCCCATTTTCGATGTAAGTCGCATTCATCCCGACATCACTGACGACCGCTGGCAACCCGCATGCCATATAGTCGACCACCTTGCCCGCACACTTTGCGCGGTTGATGTTCGTGTCGCGGTATGGGTACAAGGCGATATCGGCAGCCGCCAGTCGTTCGACAAGCTGGTCATGCGGCATGAATGCGTGATACTCAACGATGTCACTCAGCCCGGCCTGCGTCACCGCGCTCTTCAATGCAGGAAATCCAGCGCCCGATGCGATGATCACCCAGCGGACTGCGATAAAGTCCTGTCGCGCCGTTGAAACAGCCTGGATGGCGATATCCAGATCATGGTTTGCAGGAACGGTGCCGGCGTAGATCAGGATGCGCTGATTCTCCCAGCCAAACTGCGTCCGTAAGGTGTCACGCCTGGATCTCGCGGTGGCTGCTTGCTCGCGCAGGATGCGCGCAGGGCCATTTGGCATCACCCGAATCGACGTCCCCGGCGCGGCAAAGGCGCTGGATCGCGCGGCAAGCACATCGCTGGCGCAGGTGACTGCCGCTGCATGTGCGATGCACCACTTTTCCTGCCAGGCCATGACCCATTTCTGTAACAGCGGATAGGGATTGATATCGAGCCAGCCCCCGCGTCCCTCCCAGTCGTCATTGTCAAGGATCAGATTCCGAAGGCCGCGCCGTTGCAACAGGAACATTGCCAACGCGCCTGGCCCGACTGGCTTAAACACATGGATGGCGTCAGGATGCAACGCAATCGCGCGCTCGGCAAGCTGCCAGGCCAGCCGGCCAAAAGCCAGTGCGGTTGTCGCGCCGCGATTATCTTGCAGGTTCTCGATGCGCACACCGTGATCGAGCCAGTGTCTACCGCTGTCCGATGGGTTGTCGTAGGGCGGGATCAGGATCGTGACGGCGTGACCACGATGGACGAGCGCGTCAGCCATCGGCAGCATGCGGGCGCTAACCGTTGCTTTTGGCGAAAAGGCAAAGGGGGCGATGAAAACAAGGTTCATGTTACTGGCCGTGTTCCTATATTACACGAGCAGCGGGTAAAATCGCCACCTATGACAATCGATATTGATACACCTTACGATCTGATGCAGGCTGCGATCGCCGCATTCCGCAAGTTTGGCTATGTGAAACTCAAGAATGTGCTGTCGGCGGAGACGCTGGCCTACTATGGCGACGAGATTACGCGCAAGGTGTTTGAGTTGAATACGCTGCACTTACCGATGTCCGAGCGCAGCACCTACCAGAAGGCGTTCCTCCAGGTCATAAATCTGTGGCGCTCGAGCGATGTGGCGCGCGAGTTCGTCTTCGGAACACGGCTGGCGCGCATCGCCACCGAGTTGATGGGCGTCACTGGCGTCAGGATGTATCACGATCAGGCGCTTTACAAAGAGGCGGGCGGCGGTTTTACCCCCTGGCACGCCGATCAGTTCTACTGGCCACTGAGCAATAGCAACATCTGCACCGCCTGGATTCCGTTGCAGCATACCCCGCGCGACATGGGCCCGCTCGCGTTCGCCGCCGGCAGTCACGAGTACACCTATGGTCGCGATCTTGCGATCAGCGACGAAAGCGAAAAGGAAATTCAGCGCGGGTTGGCGGCGCAGCATTACCCGTATGAGGATACTGCCTTTGACCTCGGCGAGGTCAGTTTCCATTATGGGTGGACGTTCCATCGCGCCGACGCCAACGTCACCGCGCAGCCCAGGCGGGTGATGACAATCATCACCATGGACGAGGAGATGCGGCTGAAGGCGCCGGCAAATGCCAACCAGCAAAGGGACTGGGAATCATGGTGTCCCGGCGTCGAAATCGGGGCGCTCATCGATTCGCCGATGAACCCGGTGATTTATCACGCGGGTTAAACGATGCGCCACTTCATCGTCGAACTGACCTACACGGTGACCTTTGATCAACTCGCGGACGTGATCCCGCTTCATCGCGCGTTTCTGCAAACAGCGTATGAGCGCGGGTGGGTACTGTGTTCGGGGCCGCAACTGCCAAAAACCGGCGGGATCATCGTGATGCGCATGGAGTCGCTCGAAGCCGTGACAACGTTCTTCGAAGGCGACCCCTTTAAGCTGCGCCGATTGGCGGACTATCGCTTCATCGAGTTCGATATGGTGAAACGACAATCTTTGTTGGATGCCTGGCGCTAGGCGGATAGTGGTATAATCAATCGTTCGTTGCTTTTAGTGTGTCGTTCTGAAATATTTGAATGTCCCGCTATTGTGGCATCAATCTGCACCCGGCGAAGGTTCAGTCCGCATCATAAGTGTGGGTGAGTACCTGTAATGCACCAGCCGCGTCGGTCCTAAAGGACTCTAAATAGTCCTCACGTTGGACGCAGAAACCATTGGGCTGGTGTTTATAAGGTAATAATGCTATTTTCTGAACTCGCGCTTGATGCACGTCTGCATCAGGCCATAAAAGCTGCCGGTTACGAATCGCCCACTCCCATTCAAGAGAAGACGATTCCATTTGGCCTGGCAGGTCGCGACATCATCGGCACCGCACAGACTGGCACCGGTAAGACCGTTGCCTTCGTTCTTCCAATCCTTCAGCATCTCCTGGATCACCCATCCACCGGTAAACGCCGGCAAGTGCGCGCATTGATCGTGACGCCCACCCGCGAACTGGCGGAACAGATCCTCGATGCGATCAAGCAGATTGCGAAATTCACCACCATCCGGGCCGCGACAGTCTATGGCGGCGTCGGTATGGGCCCGCAGGAACAGGCTTTGCGCGATGGCGTCGAAATTATCGTCGCCTGCCCTGGCCGGCTGATCGACCATATTGAGCATGGCCGCACATTGGACGGCGTGGAAACGCTGGTCCTGGACGAAGCGGATCGCATGCTGGACATGGGTTTCCTGCCTTCCGTCAAGCGCATCCTGAAGTGTTTGCCGCGCGAGCGCCAGTCAATGCTGTTCTCCGCGACGTTTGCGCCTGAGTTGAACTCACTGGCTGCGGAAATGCTGCGCGACCCAGCCCGCGTGGATGTCGGCCATGGCACGCCCCCGAAGAAGATTGCGCATGCGCTTTATCCCGTACCACAGCATCTGAAGACCGCGATGACATTGACCTTGCTGAAGGACACCAACGCCTACTCGGCGCTGGTTTTCACACGCACAAAACATCGCGCCGATCGCGTCGCCCGCCAGATCAAACAGGCCGGCTATAACGTCGCCACACTGCATTCAAATAAGTCGCAGAATCAACGCCAGCAGGCGCTAGATGGGTTCCGTTCGGGCAAAGTGCAGATTCTGGTTGCAACGGATATCGCCGCGCGTGGTATCGATGTCGCCAACATCACGCATGTGATCAACTACGACATTCCTGATACGCCGGATGCCTACATCCATCGTATTGGCCGCACCGGTCGCATCGAGCACGAAGGCGATGCGATGACGCTGGTGACGAGTGAAGACAACGCCATCGTGCGCGACATCGAACGCACGCTCGGCAAAGCCATCGAGCGCCGAACGCTGTCGCACTTCGACTACAAAATGCCGGCGCCCCCGCGCGAAACAACCGCTACCGGCGCAGCTGTTGCGCAGCGGCCGAGCCGCCCACAGCCTTCTGGTCGCAACACTCGCACGCCCTATCAGACCGAACGCTCAGTGCACCAGCAGCCGTCCGCCACTATGTCAGATTTCTCGCGCACTGACGAACACGCGCCGCGCAAGTCGCCCGTGCAACAAGGCGCGTGGCGCAACACCCGCCGTATCGGGCGTTAAAGCACGCTCCTGATTACCGTACCGGTAACCCACCAGTTCCAGCCAAACTTCGGTTTGGCGTTTGGCAGGCGGTAGTGCAACTACCGCCCGAACCGTAAGTGAACCGTAAGTCAGCGAGGCCGACACCATTCTGTCGGCCTCGCTTTCCTTTCCCCTCCTCACCTCTTCTCCTCCGCTCCTCTACTCACTTCAGTCTCGGCGCCTCCGGGTTGGGTCCGAAGTGCTTGAGCATGACAATAGGATCGGTCTTACTGGGGTTCGTGATCGTCACACCGGTCTGTGCCGCCTGGCATGACACGTAGTACTCATCATGGCTGAGTTGACCAAACCGCAGCAACGTTGGGGTTTCTATTGGCCAAACGCCCATCGTCCCATGTCCCTGCAGCATGATGAGACCATAGGGGCCGGAGTCGCGAATGACGGCGCTTCTGCCTGGCAACACCGTCAGTTCTTTCGCCGCGACATAGTCGTTCCCATATACGATCCACTTCTCAATGTAACCCTCGGCGGTCATCTCATCCATCGGCTTAACCGGGCGCGGTTTCAGGTGATGCTCTTCCGCGAAATTCGCCTTGGTGTTGTTCTCCCAGTCCACCATCGACACGATGTAGTCCAGGTCATGGTGCAGTTCCGGCGGAACATTCTTGACCAGCAATGTCCAATCGGTTGGGACTTCGCTCACAAGCGACTGGAACATGGCGAAGACATCGCTGGCCCATTGTGGCTCATAGGTGCACAGGCTGCCCGGCGCATGCAGTATCCCTGCCGGCACCCACCACCCGGAGCCAGGTTGAAGCCGGTATGCCTTGGACAAGTCGGTAATGTGGTTGTCGCCTTGGTTCCATATCTCAAGGCAATGGCGCACCTGATCTTTTGTCGTCCCAGGCTCCAGCCCAAAGAACGTGTGCGGGAAGTCGGCGCCGTAGTTGTTGAGCTGGTACGGGAAGTAGTAGGCTTCGGGTTTGCTCATCTGACCCACGCGGCTGGCGTGTTCCTGCATCTGGTGCAGGTGATGGGGCAGGGGGCCGCGATTGTCAAAGAACTTTGAGTACATCGGCCAGACGCCGTATGCATTAAACAGCGTGTCGCCGATCAGGGTCGCG
>CAIXPS010000201.1 GCA_903921365.1 uncultured bacterium
CAATCAGATTGTCTGGGATATCGCACACACAGAATTACCTGCAATGATGCAACAACTTGAGTCCCTCATCAATAAACTTGACAGTAATATCTTCTTGTAAGGTGATGCGTCGCAACTCGTGTTGGCATCATGTTGTGATATCGACCTCGACGTGCTCATCACTTCCGGATTGCGTTTTACTACCGATCAAGCCATCAGCCGCACTTCGACCTGCGTGCCGGCCGTGAGGCGATCGACGCCGATGGGGGCGCAGACGAGGCCGTCGGCGCGCACCAGCCCGAAGATGAGGTTGCTCTTGGTCGTGACTGGTTCGGCGGATGGCAGTGTGGCGCCTTTCACCGCAGGCGCCAACTTAACGGGGAACCAGTGCTCCAGGTCGCGCGGCGATTTGACATCCTGGCTCAGCAGCGCGGTGACGGTAAGCAATTCTGATCGCCAATTTGCCTTCGGTATAGCGCCGCCTTGCATGCGCCACAACGTTGGCCTCACAAACAGCTCCGCTGTGACCAGCGCGCTGACCGGGTTGCCAGGCAGCCCGAACACGGGGATGCCGTCACAGACCGCAAAGAGCGTCGGTTTTCCAGGGCGGAAGGCGATCCCATGAACCAGGATGCCCGGCTTGCCCATCCCATTCACCACGTCGGGCGTGAAGTCGCGCTCGCTCATAGAGGTGCCGGCCATGAAGATGACCATATCGGCTTCGCGCATCGCGCGCGCGGCAGCGTCGTCAAAGGCGTCGCGCCGGTCGGGCAGGATGCCGAAGTCAATCGCCACGCCCCCGCTGCGCTCGACCAGCGCCGCCAGCATCGGGGTATTGATATTGCGCACCTGACCCAATCGGATCGGCGCATCCGGGGGGACAACCTCGTCGCCGCTGGCGATCAACGCCACGCGCGGTTTACGCAGGACCTCAACTTCGGTCATGCCGATGGACAGCAGCCCGCCGATCTCTTGTTCACGCAGCCGCGCGCCTACCTGGATGACAACCTCGCCAGCCTTGACATCCTCGCCCTGCTTGATCGTGTTGTCGCCGGGAGCCGCCTGCGTCTGCGTCTGAATCTTGCCCGACGCAGCGTCGCCCGACAGGTCGAGTGACTTCACCTGTTCGACCATCACGACCGAGTCAGCGCCTTCGGGGACGTTTCCGCCGGTGTGGATCAGCGCGGCGTCGCCAAGTTTGACGCGCAGAGAGGTAATCTCGCCCATGCGCACTTCGCCAACCACGCGCAATACGCCAGGGGTAGAACCAGCCCGCACCGCGTATCCGTCCACCGTGCTGCGACGGAACTCAGGCAACGGAATGGGTGAAACCACATCGACGGCCAGGATGCGCCCGCGCGCCGAGGCTGTCGGCACACGCTCGACCTGCGGGGCGACGCGCGCCGCGTCCAGCGCATTATTCAGCTTCGCCAGCGCCGCGTCGGGTGATAACAGGTCAAATGTGCGCATCTATTTCATCGCCAGACCGGCAACGCTCAACAGACTGGTGACGCTTGCATTCATCGCATTGAAGAAGGGCAGTGAGTACAGGCCGATAACAAACACGAACACGAGCAGCGGGGCAACAGCCAGCACCTCGCGCCAGTTGACGTCCTGCAACTTGTCGTTGGCTGGATCGTGGCTCTCGCCCAGGAAAATCTTCTGGAAGAACGTCAGCAGGTAAACCGCGCTGAGAATCATCCCAAGCGCCGCGAAGGCAGTCATCTGCCAGTTGGCCTGGAACGCGCCCTGCAGAATGACGAACTCGCCGACGAAGCCATTCAGGGCGGGCAACCCCACCGAACTCAATGTAAACAGCAGCGCCAGTGTGCCATACAGCGGCATCTTCGCCCAAATGCCGCCGAAGCGCGCCAGTTCGCGCGTGTGGCGGCGCTCATACAGAAAACCGACGATGAGGAACAACCCGCCGGTGCTGATGCCGTGGTTCACCATCTGCAATAGCGCGCCCTGGATTCCCAACTGGTTCAGGCTGAAAATGCCCAGGACGATATAACCCATGTGGCTCACGGACGAGTACGCGACTAGCTTCTTCGCATCCGTCTGCGCAAACGCCACAATCGCGCCATACAGAATCCCGATGACCGCGAGGATCATCATCAACGGCGCGAATTGCTTGCTGGCCTCAGGGAAGAGCGCCAGATTAAAGCGGATCAACCCGTAAGCGCCCATCTTGAGGAGCACCGCTGCCAGGATGACCGAGCCGGGCGTCGGCGCTTCGGTGTGCGCATCGGGCAGCCATGAATGGAACGGGAATAAGGGCACCTTGATCACGAATGCGATGGCAAAAGCCAGGAATAGAGGCGCGCTCGCAGCCCACGGCCCGTTCTTCGCAATCAACGCAACCAGGTCAAATGTCCCGCCGTTGATACCCAGATACACAATCGCGAGCAGCATCAGGACGCTTCCCGCCATCGTGTAGATGAAGAACTTCATTGAGGCATAGATGCGCCGTTCGCCGCCCCACACGCCGATGATGAAATACATCGGGACGAGCGCGAACTCCCAGAACACGTAAAACAGGAACATGTCGAGCGACAGGAACACGCCGAGGGTCGCCATCTCCATCAACAGCACCAAGGCGTAAAACTCCTTCAAGCGGTCATGCACGACCTCTTTGGACGCCCATAGCGCGATGGGGAAAATGGCAGTCGTCAGCATCAGCATCCAGATGCTGACGCCGTCCACGCCGAGCTTGTAGCCGATGCCGTACTGCTCGATCCACTTGTAAGACTCGACGAACTGGTAACCAGCCTGCGTGTTGCTAAAGGCAAACAGCACAAACAGCGAAGCCGCGAAGGTTGCCAGCGAGGCGCCAATCGCAACCCAGCGCATCAGCGCCGTGGACGCGCGCGGCAAAAACGCAATCAGCAGCGCGCCAATGAGGGGAAGAAAGATAATGAGTGAAAGCATGGTGTCCTGTTAAACCAGATTCTTCTTGAAGAAGTCGACGACCACTTGCCAGGCTTCTTTGGCGGCAGCCTCGTTGTAGCTGCCGTGCGTATTGTTGTTGAACGCATGGCCTGCGCCCTTGTAAATCTTGACGGTGATCTCTTTGCCTGCACTGGCGAAGGCCTTCTGAACCCGCTCGATCTGCTCCAGCGGAATGCCCTGGTCAAGTTCACCATAGATGGACAGAACAGGAGCGTTCACCTTGCTCAGGTCTTCCTGTGCTGGATCATAGCCGCCGCCGTACCAGGGCGAGATGGCCGCAAGATGCGGGTAGCGGGTGGCGATCTTGTAAGTCAGGAACCCGCCCATACAGAAGCCCATGATCCCCAGACCTGACGGGCTGACCCGCGCATCAGCGCGCAAATAGTCGAGCGCCAGCACAATCTCGCCCAGCGCGCGGTCGACGTTTGAGCGCACAAGCATCATCAACTTCATGGCGTCATCTGGCTCGGTCGCGATCTGACCGTGGTACAGGTCGGGCACCAGCACGGTAAAGCCCTGCGCCGCCAGCCGCTGC
>CAIXPS010000202.1 GCA_903921365.1 uncultured bacterium
CGCGCGGCGTGGAAATTGGCGAAGATGACGTTGCCGCTCTGGCCGAACAATGCGTCATCGAATTGATAGCGGTCGCGGACCTTGCGGGCAATATGAAACTCCATAGTCTAATGATAATGCCGCTTCACGCGCTCCTGCCAATTTTCCATAAACGAGTTAAAATGCGCAGTATGACTAACGGAACCGGCGCGATGCATTTGCATCATCATCATGCTAAGAAGCTTGTGGGCTTGGGCTGAGCGCCAGGTATTCATTGGGACGCACACGGCGCAGGTCACAAGCCTGCGCCGTTTTATTTTTCGTTACCGGTAGCCGTCAAGGATGACGGCGTTCCATCAGGAGCACCAGACATGAAAACAAAAATAGGATCCGTAAAAGGAGCGCGCGAGTTTTACCCCGAGATGATGGCGCTGCGCAACTGGCTGTATACCAACATGCGCGCGGCGTCACAGCGGTTTGGCTATCAGGAATGGGATGGGCCGTTCCTCGAGACGATTGACTTATACGCTGCCAAGTCCGGCGAGGAACTTGTCAAGGAACAGGCCTTTGTATTTCCCGATCGAGGCGGCGACCTGATCACTCTGCGACCGGAGCTGACGCCGTCGCTGGCGCGCATGGTCGCGGCGCGCCAGGGTCAGTTGCCTCGCCCCATTCGCTGGTGGAGCTTCGGTCCGTTCTGGCGTTACGAGCGCCCGCAGAAGGGGCGCTCACGTGAGTTCTTCCAATGGAACGTCGATCTGCTCGGCGTGGATAGCCCGACAGCCGATGCTGAACTAGCCGCCGTCAGCGCGACGTTTTTCCAACTCATCGGGCTGACGCCGGGCGAGGTGAAGATACAGTTCAACAATCGCCGGCTGATGGACGCCGAGGTGTCCGCGCTCGGATTGGCTGAGAAGAAGAAGGACGTATTTCGCCTGATCGACCGGCGCGACAAAATGACGCCCGAGGCGTGGGACAAGTACGCCGGCGACATGGGCGTCAGTCCAGAGCAATTGACCGGGATCAAGACCCTGCTGGCAGATCGCGAACTGTGGCGCAAATCGACGGAGACCGTCGCGTTTGTCGAAGCGGCGCGCCTGCTCGGCATCGGGGACTACCTGGAGTATGAGCCAACGGTGGTGCGCGGGTTGGACTATTACACCGGCACTGTGATGGAAGGGCGCGACCGCAACGGCGAGTTCCGCGCCATCTTCGGAGGCGGACGTTACGACAACCTGCTCAGCGACGTTGGCGGTGATCGCATCCCGGGCGTCGGGTTCGCCATGGGCGATATGGTGATCGGGCTTGTGGCACAGAAGTTTGGCAGAATTCCCGCCTTCCGCACCTCGCCTGCCGAGATTCTGGTGACCAACTTTAACGAAGCCGGGCTGCCCGAGGCGCTCAAGCTGGCGCAGGAGTTGCGCGCCGCCGGGTTGTGCGCCGAGTGGTACCCTGAGGCAGTCAAGCTCGACAAGCAACTGAAATATGCCGACGCGACGGGCGTGCGCTTCGCGGCGATTGTCGGGCCGGACGAAGCGGCGAGGGGCGTGATCGCGGTAAAAGATCTGCAGGCGCGCACGCAGCAGTTCACTCCGCGCGCCGACCTGTCCGCACTGGTTTCAATGATTCGGGGACAATGAGGGCGCCATGCCAACAGCACGCGAGATAGCAGATGTGTTTGAGACAATCGCGCCGATCGAGTCCGGTATCAAAGGCGATGAACTCGGTTTCGTATACGGCGATTCCGGGCAAGATGTGCGCGGCATTGCGTGCATGTGGATCGTGACGACGCAGAGCATCGTTGCTGCGGTTGAGGCCGGGGCTAATATGATCATCTGCCACGAGAGCATCTGGATGTCTCCGCAGGAAAGTCCGTGGTACGACGGCCCGGCGGAGGATGGCCTCCATTCCAACCTCGTCCGCAAGGAATTGCTCGACCGCACCGGCATGGTCGTGTATCGCAGCCACTCGAACTGGGACGCACTGCGCGGCGATGGCGTGCCCGATCAGGCTGTGGCCGCCCTGGGCATCGACGGGCTGCGCGAGTCAGCGCGCCAGAAGTTCTTCGCGGTGCACGAACTGCCTGAGTCGCGCAGCATCGCGTGGCTGTTCCAAAAAGCGCAGGCTGGCCTGGGGTATGGGGCGTGCCGCATTTTCGGAGACCCTACCCGCATGGTGCGCCGTTTCGCCTTCCTGATCGGCGGGTTTGGCGAGAACCAATTACACATGCCGCAGGCTGCGCGCGACCTCGGCGCTGAGGCGCTCATCATCGGCGAGATGAGCGAGTTCATCGTCATCGCCTGCCTTGAAATGGGACTGCCGGTCATCGAGACGCTGCACAGTGTCAGCGAAATGCCCGCCATCCGCCGGCAGGCGCAGTTGCTGGCTGCGCGCCTGCCCAACGTGCCGGTGTACTTCATCCCCAGCGGCGTGACCGCGATGTGATCCCCTTCGACCTGCGAGGGTTGTTTGTTCAAGACGCGATGTTGCACGATATCCTTCGCAGGGGTTGTCCGACTTAGCTTTGTGACAAAAGAAGGTCGATATAGGCCACATCGATCAGGTCGGCGTTACTGATGTCCAGCTTCGCCATCAGATCGGCGGCGATAGCTTGCCCTTCGGCGTCGCTCTGGCCGGGGCGCATCACGACCTCAAGCTCCATGAACGCACCCAGCCCTGTGACGTCATCCAGGTGGATGCGGGTCTGGCCGGCGAGATAGAGCCGCCGCACCTTTTTCACCACACCCCGTATGCCCCATGCGGCAGCCAGCACCACCTTCAAAGGGTCGGGGTCGCTGGTGCGAAAGATCGAATAGTCCGAACGCTTCGGCCCACTCGTGTTCTCGCGCGTGTAGTAAATCAATTCGCCGCGATCTGGCGCCAGAACGCGCAACTTCAGCCGTCCCTGCGGAACGGTGAAGAAGATATCTTCCTGCGGCAGCACTTCACAAGGGGTATCGCTGATCTCTTCTGCAAGACGCTGTAACGCGCCCAAATCTCTGACGCGGGCTTTGATCTCAATATTGCTAGCCATAAAGGTATCACTACTGATAGTTATTGAACGGGTGAGTCACTGTTCAGATCGTTCCTGGTGCTGCTGAAGTTCGCGCATGATCGCCGCGATCGTGAGATCGCCGCGATCGCGTGATCGCCGCGATCGCGTGATCCACCAATGCGCGATGCTCCGGCCGGATGACGTGGTCAACTATGCGCGCGGTCTCGACGTATAACTCCAGCCCGGCGACGATTTGTTCTTCAAGCGAGATTGCCGCGCCGTCAGAGTTGCAAATGCCGAACGCTGCATCGCGCAGGCTTGCCCACTTCACGCTGACATAACTGGTTAACTCTGCATGGATGCCGTTGTCGCTGCTGAACAGGACGCCGAGATAGACCTGTGCCACGCGGCTCAGCCCCCACGAGAACCCATGTCGCGCATTGAGCATCCGCCCGATGTCGTGTCGCCGCAGCCCTTCCAGCCCTTTGTAGACTTCCTCGATCCAGCCCACCATCTCGGCGCTGACCCAGGCGTTTGCCTTCGTCTGCATCGCGGCATCCCAGATGAAGGTGTGCGCGCGCTGCTGAACCTGCACCCCGGCGCCGTCCGGATCAAAGAGCATACACGCATCGCGGACGCCCTGAATCGCGATCACGCTGCTGGCCGGGTTGGTGAACCACTCTTCAACCTCATCAGGTGTCACACCCCCGACTGTCACCAGCAACCCGTCGATCAAGTGGGTTGCTGGCGCGACGGAGCGCGCGCCGTTACGCAACAGCAGCTTCAGGTCGACGTCGCTGAACTCTCCGGCATCACCGCGCGCGTGGCTGCCCACGAGCAGGACAGCATACACATCCGGCGTGATGAAGCGTTGCGCTATCTTTGTGAAGTCAACCATTAATCCATGAACTGCTCTTTTGGCTCATTCTGCGCGGCAAGCAGGATGCGGTTAGCCACGTGCTCGGCGCTATCGGGCGTCGGGCGTGGGCTGGCGTTTGCGCTTGGTGTGGCTCGCTGCTGTTGGCGCATGCGCTCGTCGCCCAGCGAGTTGCGGCCAAACTCGGTCGCGGTCAGCCGTGGATATACGGTGATGACGCGAATGTTGTCGGGCGCAAGCTCACCACGCGCGGTGTCGGAGAGCATATTAAGCGCCGCCTTTGTTGAAGCATAAGTCCCCAAGCCGGGAATACTCATTTTGGACACCATCGAACTGACGTTGATGATGACCCCGCCGCCGCCCTGGCGCATCATTGGGACGACTGCCTGGATCGCGTGCAATGGGCCGAAGATATTGAGTTCGATGATCTGGCGATAGTGATCGGGATTGACGGTTGCGACCTGACCGGCAGCCGCCTGGCCGGCGTTGTTAATCAGAATGTCGATGCGTCCGAAGTGGTCGAATGCCTGCTGCGCCATTGCATGAATGGCGGTCGTGTTGCGCAAATCAGCCGGGATCACAATCGCCTCATGTCCCTGCGCGCGCAGTTCGCCTGCCAGTGTTTCCAGCTTATCGGCGGAGCGCGCAACCAATACAAGTTTGGCGCCGGCCTGTGCGAATACATGCGCCGTCGCCAGACCGATGCCCATCGATGCGCCAGTAATGATCGTGACCTTACCCGAAATATCCATCCTGTTGAACTCCTTCAAACGATTATGACCTATAGCGTAACACCAAGTGGTGTTGTCTCTGTCGTCGACACTATACTCTGTGTAGATGAATGCGATGCAGAGGATGACGCCCGCAGGCCGTTTGTTGCGCTTTGTGTTCCGGCAACTTTATACGCGCTTCGCCTGGGCGTATGATCTTGTCGCTGCAGTCGTGTCGTGGGGCGAGTGGAAGGAGTGGGGGCGCGCAGTCATCCCGTTCCTACCAAGTGGCCAGCGCCTGCTCGAAGTAGGGCACGGGCCGGGTCATTTGCACCTGGCTTTGCGGCTTGAGGGATTCTCTGTTGTGGGCATCGATCTTTCAACGCAAATGAGCCTCCTGGCGAGCGGGCTCCTGGCGCGCGCCGGGTTGTCGAGCACAGTCGCGCGCGCGAGCGTGCACCAACTGCCCTTCCCGGATGCCGCCTTTGGCATCATGATCAGCACGTTCCCGACCGAGTTCATTTTTGCGCCCGAAATGCTGGCCGAGGCGCGTCGCGTGCTCGCGCCTGGCGGGCTATTGGTTGTGGTTCCAAATGCCCCGCTGCACACAGCTGGCTTCAACGGTCTGCTGGGTCGGTTCATCGGAGTGTGGTATCGGGCTGGGCGGTTGAAAAATGCGGCGTTACCCGATGTCGCCAAGTTGTTTGCGCAGGCCGGTTTCGGGTTCACGGAACATCGCGTCCCAACCCGTCATGCTGATGTAATAGTGTGGGTGTGTGAGAAGGTTGAAGTCTTACCCTATTTTCAGCGTACAATGATCTGAAGGCCAAAGGCGATCCAAAACGCATTCGCGCGATTGTGCTGCTAACGGATGGCGAGGATATCGATTCACAAGCAACCATTGATAACGTGGTGTCAACGGTTGGGAATGTGGGCGAAGAAGACGGCGCAGCAATTAAGCTGTTTGCCATCGCTTATGGCAGTGACGCGAATAAGTCAATATTGAAGCAGATGGCTGAGCCGACGGGTGGCAAGCAGTACGACAGCGATCCGGCGACTATTAATCAAACCTGTGCTGATATTGCGACGTTCTTCTAGTGTGCAACTGGCGTGTGCCTCAGACACTAAGGTTCTATCAAGCAATGGCAATCTACCGTACCTTCATCGCCATCGAACTCGATGACGCAGTTAGAGCAGCGTTCGAGCGTGTGCAGTATCGCCTGCGCGCCGAACCAATCAGCGGCTTCGTGCGCTGGGTTGGACCCGAGGCTATTCACCTGACGCTCAAATTCCTTGGCGACATCGACTCGGCGCGTGTGCCGGAGGTGTTGAGCGCATTGCAGCTTGCCTGCGCCGGCATCGCGCCGTTTGAGCTGGCCGTGCGCGGCGCGGGCTGCTTCCCCAATTACGAGCGCCCCAATGTGGTCTGGGCCGGCATTGTGGGTGATGTAAAGGAAGCGGGGCGCCTGGCGCAACGTATCGAGGCCGAATGTAAAAAGCTCGGCTTTCCGCCGGAAGAGCGTCCGTTCTCGCCGCACTTCACGCTGGGGCGCGTCAGCCGTGACGCCGGGCTGAAGCAACGCACTCAATTGGGCGAGATTGTGCGCCGGTTTGACCTTGGCCCCGTCGGCGCGATCAGCGCCGACGCCATCCACCTGATGCGCAGTGAACTGCGTCCGACGGGTTCTGTGTACACGTCGCTCGGCAGTGTTAAGTTAGGATAACCCCATGCCGATATCAAATCTGGATGAACTGGCGCGCGTCGTCCGCGCGACCATCGATCGTCAGCCCATCACCGACATGCACACGCACCTGTACTCGCCCAACATGCGCGATGCGCAGGGCAAAGGGCTGCTGCTGTGGGGCGTGGATGCGCTGCTGACCTATCACTATCTGGTGGCAGAAGTGATGCGCTGGTCGGATGTGGCGCCGGATACGTTCTTCGACTGGCCCATTGAACAGCAGTCCGCGCTGATCTGGCAGAAGCTATTTATTGAGCATTCGCCGGTGAGCGAGGCCGAACGCGGCGTGCTCACATCGCTCAAGGCGCTGGGGATGAACCTGGCAAGTCGCGACCTGCCGGCGTACCGCGCCACACTGTCGAACGTCAGCGCCGAGGCGCAGGTGCAACGTGTGCTGCAACTGTCTAATATCGGGCATGTGGTCATGACCAATGACCCGTTCGACGACGCCGAGCGCCCGTTCTGGTTGAACGGGGGAAGGGTGCAACCCGGTTTCCACGCCGCATTGCGCATTGACCCGCTGCTGCGCGGCTGGGCTGAAGCATGGCCGCGTCTGCAGGGCTGGGGCTACAAGGTGGATGCCGATCTCAACGGGGAGTCGGTCGCCGAGGTGCAGCGCTTCCTGCGCGAGTGGGCTGCGCGCATCAACCCGCTGTATCTGGCCGTATCCCTTCCGCCCGACTTTACCTGGCCGGATGGCACTGTCGCCAGCCGGATGCTGGCCGAATGTATCCTGCCGGTCTGCCGCGCCGAGAACATCCCCCTTTGCGATGATGATCGGGTCGGAGCGCGCAATCAACCCGGACCTGCGGTTGGCCGGCGACGCGCTTGGGCGCGCATCGCTCGCATTTGTGGCGCGATTGGCGCGCGAGTTCCCGCAGAACCGCTTTTTTGTTACCGTGCTCTCGCGCGAAAATCAACATGAGTTAATCGTGCTGGGGCGCAAGTTTCGCAACCTCATGGTGTTTGGCTGCTGGTGGTTCATGAACAACCCGGTCATCATCGAGGACATGACGCGCATGCGCATGGAGATGCTCGGCGTCAGCTTCATTCCGCAGCACTCTGATGCGCGCGTGCTGGAGCAGGTGATTTACAAGTGGACGCACTCGCGCGCGATCATCGCCAAAGTGCTAATCGACAAATACGCCGACGTGATGGCCACCGGCTGGCAAATCGAGCAGGCTGAGGTTGAACGCGACGTGGCCGACCTGTTACACGACAACTTCTGGCGGTTTGTGGGTAAGCAGCCATAAGCAAACACTCCCGGAATCCGCAAGCGAGCCCCCAAGAGTGTTTGCTTATGGTACCGTGATGGAAGGTAGGTGATCGTGATGTCTACGTCCGGTATTACAGAAACCTTGACAATTCGCATGCCGGCGGATGAGTTGCAGCGGCTTCGACGCGTCGCTGAGATTTTGCAACGTCCGATCGACGATGTAATTGTTGACACATTGCGGGCTAACTTGCCTCCGTTACTCGACGATGTGCCGCGGGAAATGCGCTCCGAACTGGCGATGCTTGAGAAGCTGCCCAATATGGACCTGTACCGCGAAGTCAATGCGGTAATGCTCCCGCAACTCGTTACACAATACGATGCGTTGTTGGAAGCGAATGCTGCGGATAAGCTGGATGACGCAGGGCGACAGGCACTTACTGCGGCTGGCGGGTGACCGACTGATGTTTAGAAAGGCTTGTGCTGCACTACTATTGAAAGTGGCGCGGCCAACGCGTTCCAGCACTCAGTGATCTTAAAACCAACGCATGACTTCCGATATCCCTGAACTACTCAAAGCGAAGCTACGGCAAAAGGCTGGCGATCAGTGCTCGCTGCCGCGCGAGTAGGCTTCGATCTCGCCCTTGCTCTCGATGATCTGCGCCACTTTGCCGTCGGTCATGCGGATGACTTTGTCCACCCAGCGGGTCATGCGCAGGTCGTGCGTGACCATGATTCCGGCGCGGTTCTGCGCATGGATCAGCGTTGCCAGCGTCTGCACTACCTGATACGCGCGCTCGGTGTCAAGGCTGGCGGTGGGCTCGTCGGCCAGAACGACGGCGGGCTCGTGCACCAGCGCGCGCGCGATCGCCACGCGTTGCTGCTGCCCCCCCGACATCTGTGAGGGCAGGTTGCCCATGCGATCCTTCAGCCCCAACTGGTCGAGCAGTTCCTTCGCCCATTCGCGCCCGGATTTGTCCAACCGGCCATTCAGCTTCAGCATCAACTCAACGTTCTCCAGCGCACTCAGGTATGGGACAAGGTTGCTTGACTGAAATATGAAGCCGATCTTCTCGCCGCGAAACTGTGTTCGATCTTTATCGCTCATCTGCCACAAAGGAGACCCATCAATGAAGATGTTCCCGCCGGTTGGGCGCAGCAATCCGGCAAGCAACGCCAGCAAAGTGGTCTTGCCCGATCCGCTGGGGCCGATCAGCGCGACGAACTCGCCCGCCTTGACGTTCACGCTGACTTCGTCCACTGCGCGAATAGCCTGACCGGCGTTCTCATACTGCTTGGTAACAACCTGTGTTTCTAATGCAATTGCCATTGTATTTTTCTTCCTTAAGACGCCAGACCCAATGCCCGCAGCGGCTCCGCCTTCAGCAATACCTGAATAGAAGCCAGGCCTCCGATCGGACCAATCACGAGCAGCGCAATGAGCGATGATGCGATGGCGCTCCCGACGAAGCGAATAGGAACAGCCGACGGCAGCCCTAACGCCAGCCCGAAGGTAAGCAACGCGCCGAACACCACACCAAATGAGTTAACCGAGAATATCTGCACGATCGATGAAAACGCGATGGATGCGCTTGATGTGCCGATCGCTTTGAGCACGCCGATCTGCGCCACCTTCTGCATCGTCTGGATGCGGAAGAATCCGCCAATAACCAACAGACCGATCAGAAGGGTGAAGATGCGCATCAAGCCTAGCGTGCTTTGTTGCGCCGAATAGCCTGGAGTGTTTTCATAAGCCGTCTGCAGGTCAACCGCGATGATTTCTTTTACCGAGTTGTTGATGGTCTTGCTCATTGCCTTGGCGTCAGCAGTGTTGTTCAATCGCACTGCCGCGACGTTAAAACTCACATCCGGATCCTCGCCGGTTTGCGACGTTGCCAGCGGTTGCGGCCGCACTTTGTCCCAGGTGATGTAAGGCACAAAGATGGAAGGCGCGATGAAATATTGGCTGCTGGGGGCGATACCCACGATGCGCAAGTCGTATAGTTGCTCCTTGCTGCCTACGGTGGACCGCACGGTCAGCACATCGCCCACCTTCAGGCCGGTGCGTTGGGCCACACCAGCGTCAATGACTGTTTCATCGGCGCGTTTACTGCGCAGCCCTTGCCCCTGGTTTACAACGGGTTCACCCGGCTCACCCGGAAGCACCCCGATCAGCGATATTTTCAGCGGCGGTTTGCCGCCGGGCAGGGGAATGCTGACGTTTGAGAACGCCACCGCGCCAACTGCTTCAACTCCTTCGACCTGACGCAACTGGCGCACTGTGGCCAGTGACATGCGACTGGTCGGGATCGACAGGTCGGCTTTATCTTGATAAACAACCAATTGAGCGTTGAGGTTCTCGATGTATTCTCGGTTACCCTGTCCCAGCCCTTCCGTCAGACCGGCGATGAACAGCACCAGTAGCGTGATTAGCGCGACGACCGAGCTGATCAGGAAGAAGCGCCCTTTGTTGCGCCAGATTTCCTTCAGCGCCAGATGAATCGACACCGGCAGGCCGATCTGCACGCGGCGCTTTTTGATGTTTCGCGGCAATGTCCGCACTTGATTTTGTATCGTATCCGTTACCACTCACCAACCTCCCATATTCTCATTGGGGGTATTATACTACAAAACATGTACATACATTATGCAATCATTACTCGCTCTGCTTGCTAGGCTCAAGTTTCAAATCTCCTGCTATTCCTATACCATCAGCGCGAACGGCCGCTCGATCAACCCTTTGACCCGTTGCAGGAACTTCGCGGCGGGCGCCCCATCGACGATACGATGATCAAACGAGAGGCTGAGCGTCATCATTTGGCGCACGACGACCTGTTCTCCGCGCGCGACCGGTTTCCCAAGGATACGTCCGACGCCGAGGATAGCTGCCTGCGGCTGGTTGATGATCGGCGTGAAGGCGTCGATCTCGTACATGCCGAGGTTGGTAATAGTAAATGTGCCGGCGGCGAAGTCGTCGCCCGTGACGGTGCCGGCGAGCGCGCGCGCCAGCAGATCGCTCAGATTGCGGTGCAACTGGATGAGCGGACGCGTCGCATCGCGCACCACCGGCACGTATAACCCGCGCGGCGTGTCGACCGCGACGCCGATGTTGATGGCCTGATACAGCAGCACCCTCCCGTCATCCCAATAGGCGTTTAGTTGCGGATGCTCACGCAGTGCGCGCGCGACGATGGCGATGAGCAGGGCGTTGTACGACACCTTTTCTTTCAGTTCCGCGTTCAACTGTTCGCGCGCGCTGACCAGTGCGGTGGCATCGGCTTCTGTTGTCACTGTCACATGCGGTGCGTTGCGGGCGCTGTCGGCGGTGCGTTGGGCGGTGATCCGGCGCGCGGTTGTCAGGGTTTGTAATTCCGCATCCGGGCTACCGCGAGGGGTAGCCCCTACAACACTCGCCTCGATGTCCTCTTTGGTAATGAGGCCGTCGCGGCCAGTGCCTTGAATCGTTGCGAGGTCGATGCCCATCTCGGCGGCCATGCGCTCGGCGATCGGTGTTGCGCGGATCGCGGCAGGTTCAGGATGGGATGCGAGTACATCGCGCTCCAGCACGACGCCATCCGGGCCGCTTCCGCTCACGATGTTGATGTCGATTCCCTTCTCACGGGCGCGCAGCCGCGCGCGCGGCGAGATCGGACGGGAGAGATTGGACGCTTCCCCAATCACTGCCACGGGCACAAAACACTGCGTCACCTGCCCAACCGGCACAAGAATGCTGGTGAGCACGCCTTCAAAAGGCGACTCGAATTCGAGCGTGGATTTTTCGGTCTCGAAGGTGAAGATCAGCGCGCCCTTCTGGACGAAATCGCCTGGGTGTTTGTGCCACTGCACGATCGAACCCTCAGTCATCGTCAGACCGACCTTCGGCATTAATATTTCCATATTAATATTTCCATGTTGTGAATCTTTTATATCTCTCCGGGGAATTCCTTGCGGCGATTATATAAAATACTGCTATGCATATACGCGCCGACCTCGCATCCAGACACGCCGCTCGTCGATTGAGTCTGCCATTGTCCTTCGTCGTCATGCTGGTGCTGCTATCCGCATGCACGCGCACTGGTTTATCGGGCAAGCCGGCCGACGCCACAACAGCGCCAGCGGCGGGAACTCCTGGCGCAACCCCCGGCGCGATACGATTGATTGCGACAGACATGCCGGTGCTCGAGGCAGTTCCCGATCGGCCGCTTTACACCATGAACGTCACGCTCGATTATGCGGGCAACAGTGTGCATGCGCAGGAGAAGATCGAGTTTCAGAATCCCACTGGCGCGCCCGCATCCGAGATCAAGTTCAACGTGGCGCTGAATCATCGGCCCGGCGTCATCGTTGTGCGCGACGCGCGCATCTTCGGCCAGGCAACG
Source organism: uncultured bacterium (assembly GCA_903921365.1). Lineage (GTDB taxonomy): Bacteria > Chloroflexota > Anaerolineae > J036 > Brachytrichaceae > CAIXPS01. The sequence continues at coordinate 11,896 of CAIXPS010000202.1, forward strand.
CCGCTTACTTTCGTGCTGAGCAACACGGTGCTCACTGTGAAATTTCCCGCGCCGCTCGGCCCAGGCGACGGCATCGCACTCGCCTTTGACTTCGTCATTCAGATTCCCGTGCAGGAGGCGATCAACGGCATCGGCGGTGACGATTCTTCACATGGGCCGGGCAGCCTGACTGGCGGGCACTGGTACATCATGCTCGCCCCTTACTATGAAGACGGCTGGGACACCCCGGCTTATGTGCCCGTCGGCGACCCGTATGCCGAGGGGCTGGCCGATTACGAGGTGAGCTTTCTGGCGCCGGAGGACATCGTCATCGCAGGAGCGGGTGATGAACAGCACGAGGGGCGCTTGTGGCGTTATTCGCTCAAGAAAGCGCGTGTGTTTGCTTTTTCGGCCAGCGACAACTATAAGGTGGACACGCTTGAACAGGATGGCGTCACCTATATTGTTTATAGCTATCCGCAGCATCAGAAGTTTGCCGATGCCGTGTTGAACACGGCGGCGCGCGCTGCGGCGTTGTATGCGCAGTTGTACGGCCCCTATCCGTACAAGGCGCTGCGCATCGTGGAGACAGGGCGCGCGCAGGGACAGGAGTATAGCGGGCTGGTGGGGATCGGCACGTTGCTGTATGCGGGTTATTCCGGGCATGGATCGCGCCACGACTTGATATCTACAACTGCGCACGAAGTGGCGCACCAGTGGTGGTTCCAGCAGGTCGGCAACAGACAGGTGCGGACGCCGTGGCTGGATGAGTCTTTTGCGCGTCTGTCCGAGATGCGTTTCTACCAGAAGTATTACCCGGGTGACGCCGATTGGTGGTACAAGTATTACATCATCGGCGCTCGCACCCCGCGCAGCACGCTCAGTATTGACCTGCCGATCACCGCATATCCAGACGGCCGCGCGTATATCGAGGCGGTGTATCGGCGCGGATTAATGTTTTTGCGCGATGTGCGCGGCACGATGGGCGCGGATAACTTCGACGCAGCCATGAAGGATTACTATAACGCGGAGCTGGACAAAGTGACCACGCCTGACGCCTTTTTCGACGCGATGGCCCGGCATACGAACGTGGACATTAACGCGCTGGTCAAGAGTTATTTTGCTGCGGATGTGGCATTGCCATGCGGCATCAGCAACAATGCAAAAGGATGCAGATAATAAAGACACGCCGCCGACTACGGGCAGCCGCGAAAGGCTTACAATCGCGCCAGGTAGCAAAGGAAGTGAGATTATGACGATAGGCTTAGTGATTGGTTTATTAACCACAATTGTCTCAGGAGTGATGGCGGCGCTGCTGCTCAACAGGTACCGGTTGCGCGGCGGCATTCACCAGTTGCTGTGGGGACTGGGATTGGTGTTGTATTTCATCGGCGGTTTGTCCGAGGTGGCACTGGCGTTTGGGTGGAGCGATGTCGCGTTCCGCATGTGGTACTGGTCTGGCGCATTGCTTGTTCCGCCAGTGCTCGGACAGGGCACGATGCATCTGCTGGTGCGCAAGGGCAGCGTAGCAACGATATTTACCACCATCGTCGGCGTGGTGGCTGTGGCTAGTCTCGTGTGGATTTTCTCGGTGCCGCTCGACGCCGCGAAGTTTCTGCCCGGTAACGACATCGCCAAGTTCCTCACCGGCAGTTATCGCGACATCCTGCCAGAGTCTGTCGTGCGGCGCATCCTGCCCCCGCTCATGAACGGCTATGGCACCCTGTTGCTCGCGGGCGGCGCAGTGTATTCCTCATGGCTCTTCCTGCGCAAGCAGATATTGCCTAACCGCGTGCTGGGCAACGTGTTTATCGCGGCCGGCGGATTATTGCCTGCGGCCGGCGGAGCGCTGATCAAGCTGGCCGAAACCATCCCGGCGCTGAGTGACTCCGCATCGGTTTTCAAGTACGTGGGCATCCTCGGCGGCGTGGTGTTGCTGTTCATCGGTTTCCAACTGGCTGTTACAGGCGCACCCACGCCGGCGACCTCAACCCAGGGGAAACCCGTCGCGACGAGTTCGGCCACCGAATGAATTCACGGCTGACATGCCGGATTCATTCGCGGGGACTGTGACTGTGGGTCGCAGGGCGGAAAACGGGCAGATGCCCGACTACCTGTGATCACGGAGAGAGCCGAGAAATCGACCACAGATAGCAGGGCATCTGCCCGTTACACGACCAGCGGGGCGTCGTTCCCGCTAGTCGTGCAACTTCACCATGAAAGCGCTCGTATTCACCATCCTACGCAGCCCTGATGACAGGCAGATGAAACTGATCCTGTCCCGCAGGTACAATACAAGCGTGGCGCCATCGTTATGGCACGCGCGCTCAAACGTCCTTTATATGCTGGCGGTGTATAGAATTGATTCAGATCAGATGTAAGCGTCTATCCCAAATGTGTATGTAAAGTTATGAACCAAGCCTTTGATCCCCTGCCAGTGGGTTGGCCGATTGATTACGCCGAGCCGGCGCCAACCGAGCCGATTGAGGACGCGCGCGGCGCCGTTGAGTATGCTCTGGCGCACCCGCTATCGTCGTTGCCGCTGACAGATTTGAGCAGCGCCGGCACGCGCGTGACGGTCGTGGTGGCCATTGCCGGCCACGAACGCGATGCCGCAAATGCCGTGATGGCGCCTGCGCTGTTGCGCGAGTTGGAACTGGCGGGTGTGCGGGACGAGGATGTCACTATTCTGATTCCCAATGTGTTGCGCCAACCCAGCACGCCGGCGCAGAAACGCCATAGCCTGGGACAGGATATCCTGGATCGTTACACGGTGGTGGACCACGATCCAACCGATCGGGGTGTTCTCAACGAACTGGGCACATACCAGGGCGTCTCATTGCAGATCAACTACCATGCCGTCGACGCGGATTTGCTGGTCGCCATTGACGTGGTCGAGCCGCATTATTACGCCGGCTACTCCGGCGGGAACAAGACCGTGTCCGTCGGTTGCGTCGGTGAGGTGACATTGAAAGAGGCGCGCGCCGTTCGCTTCCTTGAGGATACGGTGATACATCCTGCCTACACGCCAGACAATCTATCGGTGATGGTGGAGCGGGAGATCGGGCGGCGCGCCGGGCTGATGTTTGTCCTGAACGCCGTCGTGGATGTCGAGGGCCGGATGGCGTCGGTGAGCGCGGGGGCGCCCAATGCGGTGCACGATATGCTGATCCGGTTTGCGCGCGGCATCTATGAAGTGGACGTGCCGCGCAGCGATTACAACGTCATTATCGCCAGCGATGGCAAGTCCATCGCCAGCGACGGCGGTTCGAGGATGCCCACTCTGTATCATGGTAGCCGCGCCGCGATCGCCATTGGCCTCTCGCTTGAGCGGGTGTTGCTAAAGGGCGGGGTGATCATCCTGCCGGTATACTGCGGCGGCGACAGTCACATGGACGCGCGCGAGCAGCATTTCTACGAGGCGCTGTTGAGCGCAAACGACATGGATACTGTCATGCAGCAAATAGCGCATCGCGGCGTGCGCAGCGGGGATCAGCGCGCCTATATGCTGGCGCACACGATCCAGGTGCAGGGGTATCACGTCATCGTTGTGGGCGCCGATTGCGGCGATCTGGCGCGCGATTGCGGGTTGATCCCGGCGCACAACATGCTGGAAGCCGCCAACCTGGCCGAGACCATCGTCGGCAAGCGTCCGCGCGTGCTCATGCTGCCGCATGCGGCGCAGTTCGCGCCGATCAATCGCTGGCGCCCCGCGGATGTAACTCCTCAAACTCACGAAGAGGATGGTATTTACATCCGATCGATAATCAGTGACAATTAACCCCTTGGTGGCGTAGCGCTGCCAACAATATCTCATACGGATGGTTAACTCATGAAAGTCTCCTGCCTGCAAGAGAATCTGGTCAAAGGACTCAACTACGTCAGCAGAGCCGTTGCGGCGCGCACCGCCACATTGCCAGTCTTGACGCATGTGTTGTTGGCAACAGACGGCGGACGCCTGAAAATTGCCGCGACCAATCTTGAGCTTGGCATTAATTGCTGGATCGGCGCGAAGGTCGAGGACGAAGGGGCGATCACCGTCCCGGCGCGCACGTTCTCGGAACTGGTCAGCCTGTTGCCTGCGGATAGGGTTGACCTGGAACTGAACATCCGCACCCAGGCGTTGCGCATCCAGTGCGGCCGCACGGACAACAACATCAAGGGCATCGATGCGCAAGAGTTCCCGATCATCCCGGCGTTCGAGCCGGCCGGCGCCGCCTTTATCGACGCAGCCGTGCTGAAGAAGATGATTGGCAAGGTGGTATTTGCCGCGGCGACGGATGAGAGCCGCCCGATGCTCACCGGCGTGCTCACCAAGCTGGAAGAGGACAACATCATCATGGCGGCGGCAGACGGTTTCCGCCTGAGCCTGTGCAATGGCAAGTTGAAGGAACCGGTTTCAGAGCCGCGCGCCATCCTGATCCCCGCCAAGGCGGTCGCTGAAGTAGCGCGCATCCTGGGCGACCAGGAAGAGCCAGTGGCGATCAGCGTGACGCCGTCGCGCGGGCAGGTGCTGTTCCATATGCAAAACGTCGACGTGGTGGCGCAGCTGATCGACCAGCGCTTCCCCGATTACCAGGGCATCATCCCCAAGCGCCATGACACGCGCACCATCGTCAGCACCGCCGACTTGCTGAAGGCGTGCCGGCAGGCTAGTATCTTCGCGCGCGAGTCCTCCGACACGATGCGCCTGAAGATCACGCCAACCGACGATGTCGAGCCGGGCAAGGTGACGATCTCGGCGCGCGCCGACGAAACCGGCGACAACGAAAGCCAGCTTGAGGCCAACGCCACCGGCATCGGCGTGGAGATCGCCTTTAACGTGAAGTACCTGATTGACGTGCTATCGGTCATCGACGCGCCGCAGGTCGCCCTCGAAACCACCGCGGCGAAGAGCCCTGGTCTGCTCCGGCCGGTCGGCGACGACAGCTTTCTGCACGTCGTCATGCCGATGCATCTGCCGAGATAACGGAGAGATTGGAGATTGGGGAATGACCCGCATTGTAGAGACGATGCATTTTGTCCACCGAAACCATGCGGGTCGTCACTATTCTCTCGCTTGTCGGCGCGCAGCGCTCTCGTCAATGACGGCGACGCCTTTCGTCTGCATAGTGAGCAGAATCACATAATCGAAACGAGGCTCGACCACGACTTCAACTACCACACTTGGCGTGACGATTAAGGTATGTGACTCGCGCAGATATACCAGAAGTTGGCTTAGATTGCTGCTACTTCGGCCTTAAAATAAGGCGGCGCATATCTGACAATAGGAAGCGATTCATGTCCAAACCAGACCTTTCCTTTGATCCACGACCAATTCTGGCGATCACGCTGGGCGACCCCGCCGGCGTTGGCCCGGAGATCATCGTCAAGGCGTTGCGACACGCGGCCATCTACGAGGTCTGCCGTCCGCTGGTGATCGGCGACCGGCGCATGCTGGAGCGCGCCGCTGAATGGGTGGGCGCAGGGGCGTTGAACATCAGGACGGTGACGCATCCCGCCATGGGCAGTTATGGCCCGGATGAGGCGACGCTGCTCGATCTCGCCAATGCCGCGCCGGACGAGTGCCCCATCGGGCAGATCAGCGCTGCGGCAGGACGCGCAGCGGTCGAGTACGTGTTCGCCGCCTGCGATCTCGCGATGGCTGGGAGCGTGGGCGCTGTCGTCACCGCACCGTTGAACAAGGCCGCGATGAACCTGGCTGGCTTTCACTATGCCGGCCACACCGAGTTGCTGGCCGAGCGCACACATGCAGGCAAAGTCAGCATGTTGCTGGTGGGGCCAAAGCTGCGCGTGGTGCACGTCAGCACGCATGTCGCGTTGGAGGAGGCGATTCGGCGCGTCACGCCGGAGCGCGTGGGCGAGGTAATCGACCTGGCATATCGCTCCTGTCAGGCGCTCGGCATCGCGCAACCGCGCATTGCGGTTGCAGGGTTGAACCCGCATGCGGGCGAGGGCGGGCTATTTGGCAACCAGGAGGAAACGGGCATCGTCCCGGCCATTCTGGCCGCCCGGGCGCGCGGGTTGGACGTGACCGACCCACAACCACCCGACACCGTCTTTTTGCGCGCAGTCAAAGGCGAATACGATATCGTGGTGGCAATGTACCACGACCAGGGTCACATCCCGATGAAGTTGCTGGCCTTTGACGACGGCGTCAACGTCAGCATGGGGCTGCCGATCATCCGGACGTCGGTCGATCATGGCACGGCCTTCGACATCGCCGGCAAAGGCATCGCGCGCGAAGACAGCCTGCTCGCCGCCATCACCGTCGCGATCCAGATGTCCGCCGCGCGCAATCTCCAATCTCCAATCTCCAATCTCTAACCCGCATGCCCACACGCTCCATTCTTCTGCCTTATGGCGACGAGACGTTGACTGTAAACGTCCCGGCGCGCAACATGTTGGCGGTGCTGTCACCGCGCGAGACGCCCACGTGCGCCGACGCCAGAGCAGAGATTCGGCGCGCGCTCGCGACGCCGATCGGAACTGCACATCTCGTTGACGCGGCGCGCGGCAGCAAGCGGGTAGTGATCGCAGCGGACGACCTGACCCGCCAGACGCCAGTAGACATCATCATCCCCGTTCTGCTCGATGAGCTCAATCGCGCCGGCGCGCGGGACGAACAGGTGACGGTGCTGATCGCGCTTGGCACGCACCGCTACATGACGCCGGCTGAGATCATGGCTCACTTCGGCGCCGAAGTGGTTGGGCGCGTCCAGGTAATCAACAACCCGTGGCAGGACCCGGCGCAACTGGTTGATCTTGGCACGACCCCGAACGGCACGCCCGTGCGCGTCAGCCGCATTGCACTCGAAGCAGACTTTCTGATCGGGCTTGGCAGCATCGTCCCGCATCACATCCCCGGCTACTCCGCCGGCGCGAAGATCATTCAGCCTGGCGTGTGCGGCGCGGTCACGACCGGCGCGACCCATTACCTGAGCACGCGCGCGCCCCGCTCGTATCTTGGCACGGTCGAGAACCCGGTGCGCGCCGAACTCGAACACATCGCCGGGCTGGTGGGACTGAAGTGCATTCTAAATACGGTGCTTGATCACACCGGACGGCTGGTTGAGGCGTTCTACGGTGATTTCGTGCAGGCGCATCGCGCCGGTGTGCGACGCGCGGCAAAGGTGTATGGCGCACACGCTCCCGGCACAGCTGACATCGTGATTGCCGGTTCGCATCCATGCGATATCGAATTCTGGCAGGCGCATAAATCGCTGTACCCCGCCGAGATCTGCGTCAAACCCGGCGGAAGCATCCTCGTCGTCGCGCCATGTCCGGAGGGCGTGTCGGTGATGCATCACGACATGCTGCAATACACTGCTATGTCATCCGAGCGCATTGATGGGTTGATCCAGTCTGGCGCCATCAGCGATGTGGTTTCTGCAGCGGTGGCGCTCGCATGGGCCAAGGTGCGCGAACATGCGCCGGTGAGCCTGGTGAGCGGCGGCATTCCGCGCGAGGATGCGCTGGCGCTTGGTTTCACACCGTTTGACAGCGTCGAGGATGCACTGAACGCAGCCATGCGCCGGCATGGACCGGACGCGACGATCAGCGTGCTGACCCATGCGCCGGAAATTCTGCCGTTGATGTGATGGCAGTGCTATCCATCATCGCCGACGATCTGACGGGTGCGTGCGACACGGGCGCGGGATTTGCGCGCGCCGGGCTGCGTGTGCTGGTGGCGCTTGCCGTCGATATGCTCCACGGACGCGACGCGGCCTTAGTCGATGGCGATGTGATTGTTTACAACACAGAGAGTCGCTATCTGCCTGTAGCACAGGCCACAAACGCCGTTATACGCGCAGCGCACAACATTACAGACCGGCTAAAGCCTCGGCCTCCAGAATCTCCAATCTCTACTCTCCAATCTCAAGTCAGCAACCGGATAAAGCCTCGACCTCCAATCGGTGACGCGTGGGTGTACAAGAAGATCGACTCGACATTGCGTGGGCATCCGGGCGAGGAACTGGCGGCGCTGATGGGTGCGCTCAATGTCGTCTGTGCTTTGGTCGCCCCCGCATTTCCCGCGCAGGGGCGCGCGACAATCGACGCGCAAGTAAGGGTGAATGGTCAGCCACTGGCGCAGACGCCCTTCGTGGCAGAAGCAGGAAGCGGCGACCTCCGCGCAGTCTTTGGCGGACAGGGGTACCCCGTTCATGCGATTGGGCTCGCTGATGTGCGACAGGGTAATGCCAGGCTTGCCCAACGGCTGGGAGAACTGCGCGACATCATCATCGCGGACGCAGAGACGGATGCCGACCTCGCGGGGCTCGCAACTGCCGCACAGAGTTGTGGAGTCAGAGTGTTGTGCGGGTCGGCGGGTCTGGCGTTCGCCTTGTCTCAGTTGTTGTACACCGGCGTCCCGCGCACTGAAATCGTCCAGCCATGCGGACCAGTGCTGGTCATCGCGGGCAGCCGCAACCCGGTCACGTTGCGCCAGATCGAGGTCGCGCTTGAATATGGCGTCTGTGTGATCCCTGTCTCAACAGAACCTGCGTGTGATGAGAGGACGGGGGCAGGAAGGATAGGAAGGGCAGAGGCAAGCCCTGCCCCTACCGACGCGGCGCACAGGGCGGCCGAGACCATCAGCGCAGGGTGCGCTGTGATCGTGACCACCGCCGGGTCGCCAGAGTCACCGCTGGGCAAGGATGTGATCGCCGACCGCCTCGGGGCTGTGGCGGCTGCGGTGTTGGCGCGTGTCACGCCAGGGGCAGTGGTGCTGACAGGCGGCGACGTTGCAACCGCCGTC
>CAIXPS010000203.1 GCA_903921365.1 uncultured bacterium
CTCAAGCAACTCCTGCAGCCCCACAAAGTACCACGGCGCCTTGGCCGGATCGGTGGTGATCAGCGGGTTGGCGATGGCCTCCAGCGGCGCCTGCTTGAGCAGCGAGAACACAAAAACTGCCAGTGTGACGCCCAGGACGAGGATGATCTCGATGAGCATCACGACCGGGAACGAAAACACTGTGCCGTCGGGACCCTTCCCGACCATCGGCCCATCACCGCGCATCAACTCGACCAGTGCATAGGTTTTATTGGTCTGCTTTGGGAAGACCTCATCTGTGACTGAAGGTGGATTTTGACTTGCCATTGGCTTCTCCCGTTTTCGGCTACTTCGTGGTTACAGATCCATCGGGTGCTGGCGACGCGCCTGAGTTCGTGTTGTCGTTAATGGCTAACCCGCCGTCCTTGCGCACACGCCACAAGTGAATTGAAACTGCCAGCATCATGAGCACCGGCAAGACGGCGATATGGAGTGTATAGAAGCGGATAAGGGCGTCCTGCCCCACTTCTGGCCCACCCAGCAATAATTCCTTAGCCGACTGCCCGACCAGCGGAACGTACCCAGCAATATTCGTGCCGACGGTGATCGCCCAGTAAGACAACTGATCCCACGGCAACAGATAACCCGTAAATGAGGCGCCCAACGTCAGGATGAGCAACCCCACGCCAACCAGCCAGTTAAACTCGCGGGGCGGTTTATAAGCGCCGGTGTAGAAGACGCGCACCATGTGCAAAATGACCGCCAGCACCATCAGGTGCGCAGACCAGCGGTGCATGTTGCGGGTGAATTGCCCCAGCGGGATCGAGAGCTGAATCGTGCGCATCGCGGGATAGGCGCGCTCAACCGACGGCACGTAATAGAACATTAACAGGACGCCGGTGAACACCAGCACGCCAAACACAATCGCCGAGATCACGCCAAGCCCAAACGAGTAACTCCACTTCAGGCTTTTGCGATTCACCTTGACCGGATGCAGATGCAGGAACACATTGCTGGTCATCACCAGCGAACGGTCGAGCGGGTTATCGGGCATACCGTGACGGAAGAACGACCTCCATACACGCGATTCTGTCAGGAAACTCCAGCGACTACGGGTTTGTACGCTCATGCGGCCTCCACAAAATGGACTTCTTCGGTGAAGCGGAACGATTCCATCTGCACCGCTTCGGTTGGGCAACGGGCGGCACACAGTCCGCAACGAATGCACGCGGTCGGATCGAGCAACATAGCCGAACGGGCAGCCCCCTGGCCATCGCGCTGCTCGACAATTGCTGCAACAGATTCATTGCCTGCGAGCGCCGAAACCGGCACTAGCTTCAGGCAGTTGGTTGGGCACACATCAACGCAGCCATTGCACAGGATACAAGCCGCGCCGTCAAAAATCGGGTTCAGCGAACAGATCAAACACCGCCCGCCCTGTTCTTTGGCGGCTGATTCTTCAAAACCCAACTCGACCTTTGCAACGCCGATGCGGCGTTCAAGCGGTAAGGCCGGCGGCTCCTGGCGCTTCCAACGCAGATAATTGCGCAACGGGGCAACCTTCGGATAATCGCGCTTCGCTATCGTGGTAAAGAACCCTTTGCGCGTGACACGGGGTTGGACGTTTTGCAGGTAGGCGTGGATGCCGCGCGCAGCTTTTTGCCCGTCCGCGACAGCATTGACAATCAGGCGCGGGCCAAATGCGATGTCGCCACCGGTAAATACGCCCGCACCCGTCGTCGATAGCGTCTCGGGGTTAACGATCATGGCGCCGCGCGGCGTGAGTTGAATGCCATCGTCGGGGCGAATCCACGACAGTTCGCCGGTCTGGCCAATCGAGATAATGACGCTGTCGCACGCCCATGCCTGCTCAGAACCAGGCGTCAACTGCGGGTTGAAGCGGCCACGCTCGTCGAAGGCGCGCGCCACATTTAGTGTTTCCAGAGCGGTGACGCGCCCGTTCTCACCGATCAACCGCTTTGGCGCAACGTTGTTGTGAATGACGATGCCTTCTTCGGCAGCTTCAGCGATTTCGACTGGGTTTGCCAGCATCTCATGGCGCGCCTCGACCACCATGCAATGCACTTCTTGCGTCGCGCCCAAACGGCGGGCAGCGCGCGCCACGTCGAGCGCGACCTCAATATCCCCGCCCGACTGCGACGGTTGTCCAAGGCGCGCGGCAGTGCGGGCAACGTCCATGGCTACGTTACCGCCGCCGATCACAAGGATGCGCTTGCCGAGATTGAGGTTGTAGCCGCCCAGGTTGACGTTGATCAAAAAGTCAACTGCGCGCAGAACGCCGTCGAACTGTTCTCCTTCGACGTTGAGCTTGCGGCTGGTGTATGTCCCGATACTGATAAAAACAGCGTCGTATTCCTTGCGCAGATCAGCAAGGGAAAAGTCGCGCCCGATCGCCTTGTTGAGTTCAAGCTTTGGGCCAAGCGCGAGGATGGATTGGATTTCAAGGTCAATTAACTCGCGCGGCAGACGGTACTCGGGAACGCCCAATCGCAACATGCCGCCAGCTACGGATGCAGCCTCATAGATGGTAACGTCATGACCAAGCAGGGCGAGGTCGTGCGCGCATGTGAGCCCAGCCGGGCCAGCCCCGACAACGGCGATGCGCTTGCCTGTCCCGGTGGCGCCGGGGCGCGCTGCCTTAAGCGAAGTCCTGCTGGAGGGAACGGCCGTGTTGCCAAGATCAAACTGCTTAGAAGTCCCGACATAGCGCGGCCAGGCGGGCGCCTGGCGGGTTTCGCCCGTCTCACCCAGATAGACACCATATTGGTCGTCAACAAAACGCTTGAGCGCGCGAATGGCGATAGGAGCATCGATCTTGCCGCGCCGGCAGGCAGCTTCACAGGGGGCGCCGCAGACCCACCCGCACGTAGAGGCAAAAGGATTTGTCTCCCGCGCAATCAAGTAGGCCCGTTCGTAATCACCTTCAGCAATTGCCGTGACATAACCGCGCGCATCCGTCCGCACCGGGCATGCATACTGACACGCAACCGCCTGTTGGTAAAAAGTTAAGTCAGGTATTGAGATACGATAATCGGGTTGATCCATAATGCGCCGTTTGCCCTCCTAGGCGTATGGCGAGTGTATCAACCGAAGGTGTAGATTGGGTGTAGGCGGGGTGTGAGTTGCGTTTACTCGAAGCGATAACCAAATCCACGCTCTGTGATCAGATGCTTCGGGTCGCCGGGGTCGGTCTCGATCTTCTTGCGGAGCGTCCAGATGAAGTGTTTGACCTGCTCGGCATCTCCGGTATAGGCGTGACCCCACACATCCGTCAACAATTGCTCTGAAGAAATCGTGTGTCTGGCGTGGCGCGCCAGTGTTTCAAGCAAACGGTATTCTGTCGGGGTCAACTCCACCGGGCGTCCGGATACAGACACGCGATGCTGGTCAAAGTCAATGTGCAGATCGTCGCTGGTCATGTAATGGGATGGCGCTTGTAAATGAGCGGAGCGCGCCAGGACTGCCCCCACGCGCGCGACTAATTCCGCAAAGGAAAATGGCTTCGTGACGTAGTCATCCACACCGA
>CAIXPS010000204.1 GCA_903921365.1 uncultured bacterium
GCACCGCGCGGGCCATCGCCTGCCAGTAAGACTCACGCCCGTTCTGTAGAATTGCGGAGATGCTCGCGAGCGTGGACCGATTGGCATAGGAATACGACATCACATCCATCGATTCCATCGGCATGGGTGAATCGAGCTTGCGGTCGGGAGTGGGGTCGACGATCCAGAAAGGTTTTTGCTGTTTTAAATCCGTATCCAATAACCTGGCGATGTGCTCCGGTGTGGGTGGGGAATCGTAACTCCAGAAATGGTAGGAATCGCCGAATCGGGTGGAATGATCCTCGCCGGTGTCGCCAATCGCCCATGATTCAAGGCAGCCATTCCCATCCGAATCGCGCGTATTCCAGAGGTAGCGATCGTGATTCTGGAGCGAATCGCGCAACCGTTGCAGGAAGCTTCGGTCTTCACCGAGCCAGTAGTATACGTCCAGCGCCTCCATCGGGAAACAATGCCCCTGCAGGCACCTGAAATCCACGAACAGTCCCGTTTGGTCGAGAGCAGCCGCGCGCGGTAGCGCCCCGCCCGATTGCAGCACCTGTTGCCGGCGTTGGTCATCGAGCACATAGACCGCACCTGGGAGCAGCCCATCAGCCCGCTGGCGGTCGATGAATATGAGCTGATTATTCCGGGCGACCTGCGGGTTGCGCTTGGCATACATGGCGCCGCCCATGGGTTGCGTCTCAATCCACGCGCCGTTGTAGCCGCCGCCCTCGACCAGGATATCCATCCCCGGCGCGAACGAGACGATGTTGCCGGCCAGCCTGGACTCGGCCTCGTCGAAGATGGTCTCCAAGTCAGCGTCGCTGCTATGGAAAGCAACACCGCTCGATCGACAGGTGTGGTCAGGGAAGGTGGAGAGCATGGTGATGGCGCCCCGGGCAGCCATCGGATGGCGCCAGTCCCGGCGCCATCCGATGGCTGTGAGTGAACGAACAGGATTGGTTAGCTGCTGGCTTTCCAGGCAGCGATCTGCTTCGTCATCTCGGCGATGACGTCGTCCAGGCCGGCGCCCTTGGCATCGGCCAGAGCTTTATCAAGCGCCTTTGAGGTTTGTCCCTTCGCCCCGAGCGGTGTGTATTCGGCCAATACAGCAGTGACCGCCGCGACCTGGTTCTTGACTGGCTCGCGGTCAAACGCAAAGCCCATCGTGGGGAACGGGATGGCAGCGTCGTTGTTTTTCTTAGTCTCGTCCCATCCGCCCACCGCGCTTTCGTTGCGATAATAGGCGTTGAACTGATTGCCGAACATCCAGTCGGTTGTCGGATCGTAACCGCTGTCCTTGATCTGCGCGATCACCCCGGTCGCCTTATCCTTCCAGTTCCAGTGCTTGCCCTCGATGCCGAAGCACAACAGGTTGTAGGTCGGCTTGTCATTATTCACCAGTTCCAGCCACTCAACCGACTTCTCGGGATTGCCAGTGCGGCTGACGCCCGTTAGTGTGCCTAACACGCCACCGATGAAGGGCTTGGTGACCAGCAGCTTCTGCACAACCTCACCGCCGTAGCGCAGCGTGAATTCAGCTTCACCCTTGGGCTTGACCGCAGGCTCGGTCTTGATCACGGCTTTGTGATCATGCAGGTTGGCCACTTCCTGGTCGAACTTGGTGATATCGGCCGGGAGATAGCCCGCATCCTGCCAGCGCTTAACCAGGTCCCAGGTGTCCTTGTAGGCGGGTAAGGACATACTAAACTCTGGAGTGGCATTGGGGTCGTCGGCCTTGGCCCACACGAAGGGCACGCCGCCGTCGATGGCGCCATAACCCATCTGATCCCCGGCGATCATTTCGCTGCCGCCGGCCATCGGGCGGATGTTTTCAGCCTTCTTGATCTGGGCGACCAGCGGCTCCAGGTCTGTCCAGGAGTTGTACTTGGTCAGGTCGACCTTGTACTTCTCGGCGGCGGCTTTGTTCATCACGAAGCCGGAGGATGAATAGAATATCTGCTGGTTGATCCCGGCGTACAGCTTGCCCTTGACTCGCGCGCCGTTCCAGGTCGTGGCCGGCATGCTCTTCCAGTAGTTGGGCGCCTTGTTCTTGAGCAGGTCATCGAGTTCGACGAATACACCGTTGGTCACATTCTTGACGTAATCGTTCACCCATGAGGCGGTATAGGCCAGGTCATACTTCTCACCGCCGGCGCTCATCAACTGGATCTTGTCGTTGAACGCGCCAAACTCCAGGTTCGTCAGTATTATTTTTGAATTGATGCGCTCCATGGTGAGTTTGTTCAGCGCTTCTTGTACTGCGGCTTGATCCTTGGGGATGCCGACGAAGTTGGTGTAAATGTAGACCAGTTCGCCCATGGCGGCTGCGGTAGGGGCAACGGTAGGCGCAGGAACATCCGTGGGTTTAGGGGCAGCGGTGGCTGTGCTGGTTGCGGCCTGCGTCGGTTGAGCAGCCTGGGTGGCTTGCGGGGCCTGCGTCGGTTGCGGCGCTTGTGTGGGCGCAGGTGTTGCCGCAGGAGCGCATGCAGCCAGGATTCCGCCGACTACTGATACTCCTGATACCAAAAGGAATTTCCTGCGTGATATATACTGTTTCTTCCCGGACATGTTAGTCTCTCCTCGCGATTGTTTCATAAAGGTTTGGGTTTGTTTGGTAAATTACGACTGTATGCGCTCTTTGATTTGATCTTCTACTTACCTCCTTTTCTCGGCGCGTCACATGCTACTTTATGCTGCCGATGGTGATGCCCCGCACCAGGTAACGCTGCAGGAACAGGTAGACAAAGGCGATTGGGCCAACGGCCAGAACAGCCATGGCCATGCGCGCTGTCTGCGCCGGCAATTCAATACCGCCCAGCGCCTGCAATACGCGCGGATCGGACTGGATCGCTTGCAGGCTGGCCTGGATGTTGTAAAGCAAATACTGGACACTGTACAGTTCCGGCTTATCGATGAACAACAGCGACAGCCACCAATCGTTCCAGTAGCCCAGCATCATGAACAGCGCCACTGTCGCCAGCACCGGCGTCGAGATCGGCACGACGATACGGAAGAAAATGCCCAACTCGCTGGAGCCGTCCATGCGGGCTGCGTCGAGCAGCTCCTCCGGCAGTTGGGAGAACGACGTGCGCAGGATCAATACGTTCCAGCCGTTCACCATCAGCGGCATGATCAATGCCAGCAGAGAGTTCTTCATCGACAGTGTGAGCACCATGAACAGGTAGAACGGAATCAGGCCGCCGTTGAACAGCAGTGTGAAAAACACATAGAACGAGAGTGGGCGGCGCGCATCGAAAGTGCGACGCGACAGGGCATACCCCAGCATCGCCGTGACTGTCAGGCCTGCGAGGGTGCCGACCGCGGTCACGGTCAGCGATACCCCATAGGCATGGAGTATCTGGGTCGGATCGCGCAGAATGAACTCGTAGGCCAGCGTGCTGAACTCCACCGGCAGCAGTGTGTAGCCGTACTGGCTGATGCCGTTTTCCGTCGATAAAGAGGCGGACACAATCATAATCAGCGGCACCACGCACGCCAGTGCAAACAACGCCAGGACGAGATGAACCAGCGACCTGGAGATGAATGCGGTGAAGCGATAGTTTGTAGCCGGCCGGGCAGCAACGGTGGATTTCATCTTTTACGTCTCCTGCGCCTAAAACAACGCTTTATCTGGATCAATTCGGCGCACGATCATGTTTGTCAGGAGCACCAGAACAAATCCGATGATCGATTGCGCGAACCCGGCGGCGGCTGCCATGCCCACATCGCCCAGTTGCTTCAACGAACGATACACAAAGGTGTCGATGACATCTGTGGAGGGATACAGCTGCGGAGTGTTGCGGGTGACGACATAGAAAAGGCCGAAGTCAGCATAAAAGATGCGTCCGATGGCGAGCAGTGTCATGATGACGATGACGGGTGAGATGAGCGGCAAGGTGATGTACAAGACCTGGTTGAGCTTGGACGCGCCATCGAGTTTGGCTGCTTCATAGTATTCCGGGTTAATGCCGACCATGCCGGCCAGATACAGAATGCTGCCGAAACCAGCCGACTTCCACAGGTTAATCAACACCAGGATGACCGGCCAGTATTCCGGCGACGAATACCACGGCACCGGCTGCTGGCCTGCCTGCACCAGCAGATGGTTGACCATGCCGGTGTCGGTGGTCAGCAGCGCCAGCACGAAGTAACTGATGATGACAGCCGAGATGAAGCTGGGGAAGAACATCGCGGACTGATAAAAACGGGCGCGCACGGTGTGATGCACTTCGTTCATCAACAGCGCAAGAATGAGGCCTGCGGTCGTGCCGGTGATGATAAACAGCGCGTTCATGAACAGCGTGTTGAACAAGACCCGGCCGGTGAGTTTTGTGGCAAACAGGTAGCCGAAATTGGTGAATCCGGTCCATTCGCTGCCCCAGATACCCAGGTTGAACCTGTAGTTTTTGAAGGCGATGGCGATGCCGGGTAACGGCGCATACGCAAAAATGAAGATGAGCAGCAGCCCAGGCGCCGCCATAATCCAGAATGGGCCGTTTCTGGCCCAGTACGCCCTGGTCCTGTGGACGAATGTTTTCTTCCCCGGTTGTGACGGGGTATTCCGGCGGGTATGTGTCACCATTGCCATGTTGAATCTCAACTCGTTGTTTTCAAAAGGATCACGCTAGAATGCGACACTGTCTGGCCTGCGATTATTGTTGCCGTAAAGGCGCGCACGACTCACGCAGGTTTAGAGATGTGCGTAGCACAACCCGCGGCAAAGCTGGCTGGCCGCGCAGCATGTCAAGGATGATCTGGGCGCCAACCCGGCCCATTTCGCGCAATGGCTGGCGCACTGTCGTTAACGGCGGCTGCGAGTGCGCGCAAGAGGCGATGTCGTCGAACCCGATCACGGATAAATCGTCGGGGATGCGCCGTCCGCTCTGGTGGATCGCCGCCATGGCCCCAAACGCCATCGGATCATTGGACGCGAACAAGGCAGTTGGCGGTTGGTTCAACGCCAGCAACTCCTGCGCACAGGCATAACCACTCGGGTGGGTGAAATCACCGTATTGCACCAGCGTTTCGTCATAGGCGATGCCGTTCTGGGTCAGCGCGTCGCGGTAGCCGGCCAGCCGCTCGCTGGAGGGTGACTGCTCCATCGGTCCGGCTATATGTCCGATGCGGCGGTGGCCCAGTTGGATCAGGTAGCGCATGGCATCAAAGGCGCCCTGCCAATTGGTGGCGGTTACATATGGCACGCTGGAATTGGGCACGCGCTGATCGACAAACACGATGGGCAGACGCTGCTGGCAAAGCTGGTCGAGGTATTGCGTGTCGCGTAGAATGTTTGCGGCGGCAATGATCAGGCCATCAATGGGGCGCTGGGTCACCTCGAGCACATACTCGTCGGGCGTGCGTTGCATGCGATACGGATTGAAGATGGTGATGTCGTAGGAGGCAACGTCGAGGATGTTGCTGATTCCATCCACGATCTCGCTGATATATTCGGTGCCGATGTTGTTTATCAATATACCGATGGTGGCAGTACTGTTGCGCGCCGCCGAGCGACTGGGTGAACTGGCGGTATAGCCCAACCGGCGGGCCGCTACCAGCACACGCTCTTTGGTGTCTGGCGCCACACCTGGTCGGTCTGCCAGTGCGCGCGATACAGTCATCACAGACACGCCGGCATCATGGGCGATGTCGTTTAACGTGGGTGAAGGATTGGTTGGCATATCAGTCGGTATATCTGTTATATTTTTCAATCGCCACTGTTATACCAAAAATATTAACGTTGTCAATACTGACAAGTAACGGTATCGTGTTAGTTATCGTAACATAAATGTCGCCGAGACTCTGACCTCCTCCTCCAGCTCTTTGGCTGGCATTGCTTGATGAGCGTGAATATCTCAATGGCTTCATGGGCGTGTCCTACTCGCTCCCTCGCAGGCGGATTCCTGATCGCTTGTGCCGCTCATCAAGATCGCTTTGTTCATGGAGTTCCCAGTTCGCAACCTTTGCCTGAGGCCGTATGGATCAATCC
>CAIXPS010000205.1 GCA_903921365.1 uncultured bacterium
ATTTGTGAAAAAAGCAACGAGCGGATGCATGACTGCATCCGCTCGTTTTTAAGTCGGGGTGCAGAGATGTGAACTCTGGACCCCTTGCACCCCATGCAAGTGCGCTACCGGGCTGCGCTACACCCCGACGTGATCTTTATTCTAGCACATCGTTAGGTTTCCTGCTGCCTTCGCGTCCACATCTGATCATTGCAGGGGTGAAAGCATTGCCATGAGAAACCATGTTCGCCAAAGCAGTGATGGCAATGCTTCACCCTGCGCTTACGCCACAGGCAGCGGCGGCGCGGTGGGCGGCGTCGTCGTGAGCGCCGGGCCCACGCCGGAGAACTGGCGGAAGGCCAGCGTCCATGCCGTCGAGTTGAACGTGATGAACAACGAGCGCACAATCGCGCCCAGGATCATCGCCACAATCACACCGCCGGCGCCGAGTAGGATCGTCGCGACACCAGGCGTGCCGCCGCGGGTGAGTTCAAGAATCGCGGGCAACATCGTCGGAGCCACGATGAGCAACGCAATCGCGCCGGTGGCGATTCCGAACACTATGCCAATTACGCCCATGATCAACGCCAGCAGGATGATATTGCCGAGGTTGGCGCGCAGGATGTTCCACGCCCGGCTGATGCTCGCCATGACGCCCATGTTCTCGATGATGATGGCGCGCTCGCCAAAGGTCGTCAATGCCTCAGTCAACAACCCGTACAGAACCACCACGCAGATCAGACAACACATGATGGCAAAACCACCGCCCAGCAGCCCCATCATCCCGGCTGCACTGCTGTCACTGGCGCCGCGACCATTCGCAGCAACGGCAGCCGCGATGACGCCTCCGAAGGAGACTGCAATAATGACCACCAGGATCACCACGAGGATGATCATCGGAATAGCCAGCAGCAGGTTCAGACCGAGCAGCGACCAGAAGCGCGCAGCGCCGCCCTTCCACGCGCTGCCGAAAGTCATGGCGCCGTTTGTCTCCACTTGCTGCACGCCGGCGATCAGCCCGCCGCGCGCGATGATGCCGATGACGGCGAGGATCAGGCCAATAATGACCAGCAGACAGGCAAAGACGCCGGCCGCAGCAATGAGAGGCTCCGGGTGCTGCGCCAGTTGCTGCATCCACGGCGGAAGACTCCCGCCGCGCGAAAAGTTATTTGCGAACGACTGGGGTGAGGCAACATTCCCGCCGCCGCCCCCTCCACCACCGCCGCCTCCGAGCGCGGCCAGGAAACCCAAAATCCACAACACCTTGTGATCCCACGTGATCTTGAGCGCGCGTGAGATGGTTGCACCTAAATCCATAATATTCCTCCTGAACGATGAGAACGGTGACTACAGTCTACTCCGTTATTGTGGGGCTTGTGGGTTTATTCGTCATCCGCACAAAGTCCCATGTATTAATACGTTTATTCCCACTCAATAGTTGCAGGCGGTTTGGTGGTGATGTCGTAGGTAACGCGGTTGATGCCCGGCACTTCGTTGACGATGCGGCTGCTGATGCGCGCCAGCACATCATACGGGATGCGCGCCCAGTCAGCGGTCATGAAGTCATCGGTGGTGACGGCGCGAATGGCGATCACCTCGCTATACGTGCGCCCGTCGCCCATCACGCCCACGGCGCGCACTGGCAGCAGCACCGCAAAGGACTGCGAAGTCGCGCGCATCAGGTCGGCGCGGCGGAGTTCTTCCTGCAGGACGGCGTCTGCGGCGCGCAGGCGCTCAAGGCGCTCCCACGTCACCTCGCCAAGC
This sequence comes from uncultured bacterium, assembly GCA_903921365.1. Classification (GTDB taxonomy): domain Bacteria; phylum Chloroflexota; class Anaerolineae; order J036; family Brachytrichaceae; genus CAIXPS01. Next base: position 1,744 of record CAIXPS010000205.1, read on the forward strand.
GCCCGCACGGCCAGCCCAGGGCCGGGGAACGGCTGGCGCCATACGATGCTATCAGGCAGGCCCAGCGCGCTGCCCACCGCGCGCACTTCATCCTTGAACAGGTAACGCATCGGTTCGAGCAACTCAAACTGCATGTCCTTGGGCAACCCGCCAACGTTGTGGTGCGTCTTGATCTTGGCCGCGGCCTGGCGCTCCGGCCCGCGCGACTCGATCACGTCGGGGTACAGCGTGCCCTGCGCCAGCAGGACCGTCTTCGCTCCAGTAGAGGATGGGATTGGCTGGATGTCCAGCGACGCAATCTGTGCCTCAAAGACCCGCACGAACTTCTCGCCGATGCGTTTGCGCTTTTCCTCAGGGTCGGTGACGCCCTGCAATATATCGAGGAAGTCCTCGCTGGCGTTGACCGCGACCAGCCGAATGCCCTGCTCGCGTTGAAACGTCTCAATTACCTGCTCGCCTTCGTCCTTGCGCAACAGCCCGGTGTCGACAAACACACAGGTCAATTGGTCGCCGACAGCGCGGTGCACGAGCGCGGCGGTGACCGATGAATCCACGCCGCCCGACAGCCCGCAGATCACCGGGCGGTCGCCCACCTGCGCCCGGATGCGCGCGATGCTCTCATCGATGATCCCGGCAGAGGTCCATGTGGCGCCGCATCCGCACACCTGGTGGACGAACTGGCCGATGATATCGCGCCCATGCTGGGTGTGATTCACTTCGGGGTGGAACTGGATGGCATAGATGCCTCTCGCTTCGTCCGCCATGCCCGCAATCGGCGAGTTGGCGCTATGCGCGATTACTTTGAAGCCGGCGGGGATGCGGTCGACGCGGTCGCCGTGTGACATCCACACTGAAAGCGCATGCGGTATCGCTTCGGGCCACAGCCGCGAGGGGTCGAGTTCGATGTTAGTCTGTCCATACTCACGGTGCGACGAAGGGGCGACCACGCCGCCGCATGCCTGCGCCAGCAACTGCATTCCATAGCAGATTGCCAGCACCGGCGCACCGACCTGCAACACATAGCTGGCCAGGGTTGGCGCGCCGGGGTCATAAACGCTGTTCGGCCCGCCCGAGAGAATAATGCCGGCGGGTTGCAACGCCCGCACTTTTTCAGGCGGCGCATCCCACGGGAATAATTCGCAGTACACATTGGCCTCGCGCACGCGTCGCGCGATCAGTTGGGAATATTGTGATCCAAAGTCGAGGATCGCGATGCGATCGGGGTGGGTGTTCATGAATCGATTATAAAGGGGGTGATAATCAGCGTCATTCCAAAAGGATTCAAAGCAATAACCCTGCTTTATACTTCATCTTTCATACTTTCCTATGGATATCAACCAACTCAATCAGATTATTCAGTACGTCGATGAAGAACGACGTAAAGACCGCGCCATGATCCTGCAGTTGCAGGAGCGCGTTGAGGGATTGACGCGCGAAGTCGAGTCGCGCTCGCGCTACAACCAGTCCGTCGAGGCATCGATCAACGAACTGCGCCTGCAGGTGCAGAGATCAATGGGCTGGACGACGTCCGTCGAGCAGTTGCGCGCCGAGATCACCCTGGTGGTCGAGCGCATCGAGGATCAGCGCTCGAAGGCCGAGCGCGAATCGTCGCGCGTCCGCCAGATCGAGATCGAGGCGCTGGTGCGCCAGCTCAATGAGACGAAGAAGGAAGTCAAGCCGTATGCGCGCTATGCCGAGGAAATCGATCAACGCCGCCAGGAAGAGGCGCGCCTGAGCGAGATGATCAACCGGGTGCAGGCGCAGGTGATCGATGTGGCGCGGCATCAGGGTGAGCCAGAAACGCTCATTTCCTATCTGGAGGAACAGCGCCGCCAGGACAACAAGCGCATTGTGTCGCTGGAACAGGATTTTCCAGATCTGCGCAAACGCATCGACCAGTTCCCACCGCAATTGCTGTTGCTGGACGAGGCCGTGCGGCGCAAGCAGACCGAGATTGAGGAGGCCGCGCGGTTGCTGGAGGCGCAGAACCAGGTGATCGAAAGCCAGCGCGTGGCCGATATTCGCCGTGAGCGCCAGTTTGCCGAGTATGGCGAGATCGTGGAGCGCGTCAAGGAACGCATGGGCGACCTGCAATCGCAGACGACCGGCTTTATCCAGATGCGCGAAGAGGTGCGCCGCGCCGTGGCCGAACTGCCCGAAATCCAGGCGCGCCTGGAAGTGCGCCTGAATGAGGTGGTGGAGATCCAGCGCGACGCCGAGGCGCGCGCCAAGCGCCAGGCTGATGAGTTCCGCGACATGATAGAAAAGGATTGGAAGTCGTTCGCGGTGTCGCAGGAAGAGAAATGGTTTGAGCGCGACCGGCGCATCTCTGACTACGAACCACGCCTGGCCGTCATTGAGGACGAATTGCCCACCTTCATGCCGCAGGTCCTGCCCTTGTACGATATCCTGGATGCGTTCGCGAAGGCGTATGCGACTGCCGGTCGCGAATGGCTGTCGCAGTCCGGGCAGATGCTCGACCGCGCAAAAATGAACATCCCCTCTGAGACCAAACTGTCGCGCCGCCAAAAGCGCAAGAAGAGCTCCGAAGCCGGGCTGCTCAAACCTGACTCGAACGGCGCCGGCAACACACCAGACATCGACGACGACCTCATCCAATGATCCTGTTCGTGGATATCTGATTTCGAATGTACGTCATTGCAACTGCAGGCCACGTTGACCACGGCAAGTCGACGCTCGTTCGCGCGCTGACTGGCATCAATCCGGATCGTCTGCGCGAGGAACAGGAGCGCGAGATGACCATCGATCTCGGCTTCGCGTGGATGACGCTGCCTGACGGCGAATCAGTCGGCATCGTGGACGTGCCCGGGCATATCGACTTCATCGAGAACATGCTTGCCGGCGTCGGCGGAATCGACCTGGCGCTGCTGGTGATCGCCGCCGATGAAGGGCCGATGCCGCAAACGCGCGAGCATCTCGCCATCCTCAACCTGTTGCGCGTCCCGCGCGCGGTCGTCGCGCTGACCAAGCTGGATATGTCGCCCAGCCCGGAGTGGCCGGAGCTGATCAGCGCCGACATCCGCGCGTTGCTGCAAGGCACACCGCTCGCAGACGCGCCCATCGTGCCTGTGAGCGCGCGGCACGGACAGGGGCTGACCGAACTGGTTGGCGTGTTGCAGACAACGCTGGCCGAGACGCAGCGGTTGCGCGCGAGCGGCGGGCTGGCGCGCCGCGACCTGCGCCAGCCGCGCTTGCCGGTTGATCGCGCCTTTACCATCCAGGGATTCGGCACTGTGGTCACCGGGACGTTGATCGACGGTTCTTTTACTGTCGGCGACGAAGTAGTCGTGTGGCCTGAGGGCGTGCCGGCGCGCATACGAGGCTTGCAGACGCACCAGCAGAAGCTCGTCACAGCAACACCCGGCAGCCGGGTCGCGATCAACCTGAGCGGCGTCACAGTCGAGCAGGTTGCGCGCGGGAGCGTGATCGCACCCCCCTTAATCCCCCCTAGGAGGGGGGAAATCAGAGGAGGAACCAGAGGAGAAGCTGGGGGCGGCGGGGAGGAGGAGAAGGGGAGAAGAGGAGGAGTAGGAGGGGGATTGCAGCCAACTGAGTTGCTGGACGTGCAATTGGAAGTGCTGGCTGCGCCGTATCAACGCATGGCGCTGAAGCACAACACCGAGGTAAAGGTGTTCTGCGGGACGGCGGAGCGCATTGCGCGTGTGCGGCTATTGAACGGCAACGAGCTGGCGCCGGGCGCAACTGGCTGGGCGCAGTTGGAACTGGCCGCGCCAGTCGCGGTTGCAAATGGCGACCGCTTCATCGCGCGCCTGCCGTCGCCATCGATCACCGTGGGCGGCGGCGTGGTTGTCGATGCCCACCCGTCGTATGCCTATCGGCGACACGCGGGCGTCGCAGATCCGGGCGTGCTGGCGCGGCTGGAGGCGATGCTGCAAGGCGCCCCGATAGAGCGGGTGGAGAAGGCGTTGCTGCAACTTGGGTTTACCACGCGCGCCGAATGCGCCAGGCAGGCGGGGTTGAATGAGGCCGATTTCAGCGCTGCACTGGCCGAACTTGGCGCCGCAGGCGCCGCCGTGCAGGTGGATGAAGTGCTGGCCATGCGCGAGGTGTGGCAGGCGAAACTGGAACAGGCCGCGCAACTCACCACTGCTTTCCACAAAGCGCAACCGCTGATCATGGGGATGCAACGCGAGTCGTTGCGCAACAAGATCGGGTTGGCGCCGCGCGTCTTCAACGCGCTCGTCCGCTACGGCGCAGCTGCCGGCGCACTCGTCGATCACGGCGAGACTATGCGCGAGCCAACGCACCAGATTCGCTTCACCCAGGCGCAACAGCAGGATGTCGACAATCTGCTGGCGGATTTTCACGCCCGCCCACTCAATGCGCCGTCGGTGAAGGATAGCCGCGCCGCTGTGAGCGATGCGGTGTATGAGGCGCTGTTGCGCCAGAAGCGGCTGGTGCAGGTCAAGCCAGACGTTGTGTTCCTGGCGGAGACCTATGCAGCGGCAGTGGCGCAGGTGCGCGAGATCATCCAGCGGGATGGTTCGGTCACTGCCGCGCAGGTGCGCGACGCCCTCGGCACGACGCGCAAGTACGCGCTCGGGCTGCTCGAACACCTGGACGAGATTGGCGTGACCAGACGGGTTGGGGACGCAAGGGTGCTGAGGTGAGGGGCGGGGGAGCGGAGGGGAGGTGAGGAGGAGAAGGGGAGAAAAGGAGAGGGGGGAGAGGTTAGGGAGCTTTTTGGGTTTTTTGTTGGGCCTCGATCAGGTCGTCGTAGTTGAGGTCGGTGGGGGGCGTGACGCCATAGATCAGCACCGGCGTGCCGAGTTGTGCCCATTTGTATAACCACGCGGCCTCGTCAATCCCCATCACCACACAACCGAATGACACCGGATGACCGAGATACCCCTCCCACAAGCGCCGGCCGCCGCCAAGTTCGGGCAGGGCGTGGATGCCGTTGGTCAGGCTGTTGCCGGGTTCGCCCACATCGTAAATGCTCAACCAGTCGGGCATGGTGATATGCGCCAGCTTGTTCAGGGCGTCGTCCACCTTCTCCTGCACCTGAAAGACGCCGATTAATGTGCGCCACTTCGGAATCCCCGATGAGATTGACGCGGACAACACCCTCTGCCCACCGTCAAAAGCCAGCAACCGCTGGTGGGTCAGATCCACCTCGATGCGTTGTTGATTGGTCGGGCTGATCGACACGGGCAGCATGGTGTTCTGGGTTGGAATGGTGATCGGCTGCCCGACCGCAAAGCCCCCGTCCTCCCAGATATTGGGGTTAGCGTCAAGCAGGCGCGCAGTCGGAATTCCGTACGCGTCGCCGAGGCTTTCGTACGTATCGCCGCGTTTGATAGTGTAACGGATTTCACCGTGCGGCGCCACAAACCACACCAGCGAGTCGCCATGTTCAACCGCGCGCTGCACCATACTGGTCGCTTCATCCAACCGCATCGCGGCGTCGGGGCCGAGTTCGGCGTTGACCTGTTCCAGCGTTGCGCGTATCGCTTTCGTGTTCAATGAGGGCGTGAGACGATCCCCGACTGCAAGCACACTCACCCAGCCGGTGCGCTCGGCGGGCGTGATAGTGCGCGTGACCATACTATTTGCCCACCACATCGTCAGTGTCAAGGGGCGCTGCAGCCAGGCGTTGAGTTGTGTTACTGCCGCTTCAGCACCGTTGTCGACGGGTGCGATGGGGCGTGTTTGCACGGTTATGGGTTGTTCCTTCAGCAAGCGCGCAAAGGTGCCCTGCAATGTGGCGTCGGTGTCGAGCTCAACCCCGGGTATTCCTGCTATCATGACCGCCGCGCCGTTTGCAATGGTGACACTGGCGTCTTGCGGCGCGACACGCACTTCGGCGCGATGCCCTTCGAGCGTCTTGCGCGCAATGGAGGCGTCATACGAGAACGAGATGGCGACCGGCTCTCTGGCGCGCCACGCGGCGATGCGCTGGTCAGGACTGCCATACCGCCCGATGTTGAAAGCCTGCTGCACGGCATCGCGCGCATTCGGGCTAATACCCAGCAACGGCCACGCGGCAAACCACTTCGAGGACTGGTATTCAAACACGCCGAGCATGCGGTTGTAGTGTTCCAGCACCGTCGCTTCCGCCTCAGCGCGCGGCATTTCACCGACCGGGAAATTGCCAATGGCGATGCCCGGATAGATAAGTGTGGCGTAGCGATCTTCGAACAAGCCTGCGGCCACACCAACAGTTGCGATGATCGCCGCAAGGATAAACAGGAGGATGAGCACAGCGCCGGCGCGCAGCGGGAGGCGTCTGCCGGCGCCCTTTCGAACACTCACCGCATCGACTGTGCTCACGCGCCTACTCCGTTCATATGATGCGGATTATAGCGAAATCCCGCTCATCGCGCGTGGCACACTAAATCTCGTTCGCGGTCCCGCCTTCGGTTATATTTGCCCCATGGCACAAAACGGCGCACACAAAATCGAATGGTTTGGCAAACCGGGTCGCGACGAACGTTTTCTTGAGATGTGGCGCGACATTCCAGTGAACTACCGCCCCGGCGACCCGACCGGATCAGGCTGGGCCATCGACGACCACGAGGAGGTCGTTGGGCATGATGACACCGACAAGCTGTTTCGCATCGCCGCCGATCGCTTGATGCAGTACCTGTTCTACCCGCCCAGCCTGATGCAGGTCACCAGCGATTTCGGACTGGCGCGCCGCTGGCTCAAACAGGGCGACCGGCTGATCCAGCGCGTGTGCGTGCTCAGATTGTTCGGACGCCCCGTCCTCGAATTGCTCACGATGAACGAGGTATACGATGTGATTGATCTGCCGCGCATCAAGGGGTTTACCTACATCACCACGCAGGGACACAGCGAGAAGGGCGAGTGGTCGGCGCACGTCGAGTGGACGGATGCGAATGAGGTTGTCGCGCGCATGCACGCCATTTCAACCTCGATGACCGGCAGTCCCGCCATCGCGCGGCGTTTCCAGATCAGCGCACACCAGCGCGGGATGGCATGGTTCACGCATCAGATGTCGCGTCAGAGGTCTGACTTCTCCAAGAAGTCAGACCTCTGACGCCGCCCACGCCAGCAGTTTGTCGAGCGGCCATGTGTTGATGACCGTCTCTGGCGTCACCCAGGCGCGCCGCGCCACGCTCAGCCCGTACACGATCTGATTTAACCCGCCCGGGTGATGGGCGTCGGTGCTGATCGTCAGATGGCAGCCCAGCTCCACCGCCCGGCGCGCATGCGTCTCGTTCAGATCGAGTCGCGCCGGGTCGGCGTTGATCTCCAGCGCCACGTCGTGTTCGGCGGCGGCATGGAACAGCGCTTCCCAGTCAAAGTCGCCGCCCTCGCGCTCGTTGATCAGCCGTCCCGACGGATGGCCGAGGATGTCGATGTGGGGGTTGCGGATGGCATTCAGCGCGCGCTCGGTGATGCGTTCACGGGGTTGCGCCAGCGATGTGTGCACCGATGCCTGCACGAGGTCGAGTTCGGCCAGCATGTCATCAGGCAGGTCGATGGCGCCGTCCGACTTGATCTCCACTTCAACGCCCTGCAACACGCGAAAGACCAGTCCCTCACCTGCCAGTTGGCGGTTGACAGCGTCGATCTCCTTGCGTTGTGCGCGCACCCGCTCCGGCGTCAGCCCGTTGGCGATACCCAGGCTCTGCGAGTGATCGGTGATCAGGATGTACTCGTACCCCAGCGCGATGCCGCCGCGCGCCATCGTCAGCACGTCGGCAGCGCCGTCGCTCCACGTGGAGTGCATCTGTAGATCGCCGCGCAGGTCCGCGCGCGTGATCAGGCGAGGCAGACTGCCCGACTGGGCGGCTTCGATTTCGCCGCGATCTTCGCGCAGTTCGGGAGGAATCCACGCCATGCCCAGCCTTGCATACAACGCTTCCTCAGTGTCAAAGGTGAGCTTTGTGCTGTCTTCCGCCGTCAGCCCATATTCGTTGAGCGACAGTTTCTGTTTCTGCGCAATCTCGCGCACGCGGATGTTGTGCGCCTGGCTGCCGGTGAAGTATTGCATCGCCGCGCCCCACACGGACGGGTCGATGGCGCGCAAGTCGACCTGCAACCCATTCTGCAGACGCACGCTGCTCTTGGTCTCGCCGGCGCCGAGGATTTCCTCAATGTGTGGCTGGGAGCGAAAGAGACTCATCACGGCAGCGGGGTCGGTCGTAGCGGCAACGAAGTCGAGGTCGCCAATAGTCTCGCGACCGCGCCGCAGCGACCCGGCATACTCGACCCTGAGCACGCCAGGCGCCGCCCGCAGCACCTCGCGCATCTGCAGGGCGATGGGCAGCACGTCGCCGGCGCGCATACGGCCTGTGGCGCGCCGCTTGAGCGACTCGATGCCCGCGAGGATTTTCAACTCGGTCTTCTCGCCCATCTTGGGCAGCCCGCGCAGCCGGCCAGCCTTGCCCGCGGCCTCAAGCTCTGAAAGGCTCATCACACCCAGCGTGCTCCAGATTTCCTTGACGCGCTTTGGCCCCAGCCCGGACACCCGCAGCATGTCCACCACGCCGTCCGGCACTTCGGCGCGCAGGCGTTCATAGAACTCCAGCTTGCCAGTGCGCAGCAACTCGTCGATCTTGTCGTGGATGGCCTTGCCGACGCCAGGAACCTCATTGAGCTTGCCCTCGCGCCAGATATCTTCCACCGGTCGCGGCAACGCGGCCAGATTCTCCGAAATCACACGATACGAACGCGTCTTAAACACCACTTCGCCCTGAATTTCAAGTCTGTCGGCGATGTCGGAGAAGATGGCTGCCAACTGTTGATTAGAGAGTGCCATGGCGGGATTGTAGCAGGCGCGTGTGCGTCCTCAACCGATGCTGTAAACTAGCAATTGATGTTCGAAATTGTTGTCAGTGCACACCTCCACACACAATACTCCGACGGCATGAAGCTGCACAACGATATTGCCGAGGAAGCAGCGCGCGCGGGGCTTGATGTGATCATCGCCACCGACCACAATGTGCGCGCCTTCGGGGTGGAGGGTTATCATGAAGGTGTGCTGGTGTTGACCGGCGAGGAAGTGCACAACCGCCGCAAGGAATCGGACGACAACCACTGCCTGATCTACAACTGCGACGAGGAGATGTCCCCGTTCGCAGCGCAGCCGCAGCGTTTAATGGATGAGGTGAGCCAGCGGGGCGGGTTGACGTTCTTCGCACATCCCTTGCGGCGCGAACCGCGTGGGCGCAACGATCGCCAGGCGTTGTGCTGGACGCACTGGAACCTGCAGAACTACACCGGCTTTGAACTCTGGAATTACCAGACCGAGGTCAAGTCGTGGCAGCGCAATCTTCCGATGATCGCGTTTGGATATCTCTTTCCCGCGCTGCTGATCCGTGGGCCGTTCCGCGCCACACTGCGCAAGTGGGACGAGTTAACGATGGGCGGGAAGCGCGTCGTAGGCATCAGCGGCACAGACGCGCACGGCAGGCGCCCCGGTATTGGCTCGCGCATCGGCAAGGTTTTTTCGTATGAGCACGCATTTCGCTGCCTCAATACGCACCTGCTGATCGACGATCAGTTGTCACGCGATCTGGCGCGGGACAAGGCGCTGGTCTACGGAGCGCTGGGGGCCGGGCACGCCTTTGTCGCATACGACCTGAGCCACTCGGCGCGCGGCTTCATGTTCAGCGGCAGCAGCGGAGTGGATCAGGTCGTCATGGGCGATGCGCTACGCCGGCGCGGCGCAGTGCATCTCAAGGTCGAATGCCCCGCGCCGGGGATGATCCACCTATTGCGCAACGGCAAGATCATCGCCCGGAAGCGCGGGCGCGCGCTCAAGCACATCACCACCGATGCCGGCGTATATCGCGTCGAAGTGTATCGTCCATTTCGCCTCCTCAACCGCGGGTGGATCTATTCAAACCCGATCTACGTGACTTAAGACCCTCCTCGTGAGTTACAGGCTGGCTCCCAAGCCAGCCCCCAGCGCCGGAATCGTAATCTCAGGCGCAAGCAATATGCCAATACCGATTGCCGACCCAATAGCGATCCCGACACCGATTGAGGTCCAATCTACATCTGGCAGCGAAAAAGAAGAGCTGTCATCAGGATTGGATTCTGCCTCACCTTCGTTTGGATTTGGCTTCGGCTCTGGTTCAGCCTCAGAAGCGGGTCTTTCTGACGTAGGTCGCGGAGGTTCAGGAAAATCGCTATCAGAGATTGGCGTTGCTCCGGTTATAATTCCTACAGCCGCGATCAAGCCCGCGCATACATTCATACCTACTTCCTTCCAATTAATATCGCCGAGTCCGCGTGGATCACGTCGATCGATCGGATTGTTTCTGACGTACGCATACAGATTCAACCCGCCCTTAATTCCGCTTGGATCGCGACTGATGAATCGCCCCGCTTGCGGATCGTAGTAGCGCGCGCGATAGAAGTACAGGCCGCTTTCGGCGTCATACTCGCGCGCGGTGAAGCGCAACGGGTTGATGAGCGTGCCCGTGCTGCTGATGACGTTGCCCCACGGATCGTAGCGGTACGTGGCGACAACGCTGCCGCCGGCATCGGTCAGACCCAGCACAGAGCCGAGCTGATCGAGCAGGTAGTAGTAGGTCGCGCCATTCCGCCACAGGCTGATGGGCCGATCCAGTCCATCATAGGTGTAACTGGCGATCACCGCGCCGCTGCTGTCCAACTCCTGCGCGAGGTTGCTCCCGATATAGACGTAATAGCTCACCGCGCCATCGGGCATCCGCTTGCTGATGCGTCGCCCCAGCGCATCGTACTGATACGCGCTGTACGTGCTGTTGGGATAATCGATTCGCACCAGGTGATTGCGCGCGTCCCAGGTGTACGACGTGGTCTGACCCGCCAGGGTGCGACCGAGCAGGCGTCCTGCGGCGTCATATCCATACGTCGTGCCATTCGAGGCGCCCGTCAGCCGCCCACCGCCATCGTACGTCCAGGTGATGCCGCCCGCGCTCGTCCGGTTTCCGGCCGCATCATAGCCGTAGCTGGCGTTGAAGCCGGAACTGCTGACGCCGGTCAAACGGTTGAGCGCGTCGTAGGTGTATGTGATCGCACCATCGCGGCTGCTCGTCACGCCGGTCATATTGTGGTCGGCGTCATAAGTGTAATTTTCCTGCCAGACCAGGCCGAGTGAGTTGCTTATCGCTGCTTGCGTCAGCCGATCGGCCGCATCGTAGCCAAACGTCGACGTCATGGGATGGCCCTGCGTGGGCGCGCGCGCCAGCAGGCGGCTGTTCGCGTCGTAGGTGTATGCCAGGGTGAAGGTGGAATAGCCGCTGCTGCTGAGCGACGTCAGCCGCCCGGTCGCATCATAGCCAAAGTGCTCGCTCTGCGGGGCATTGAGGTTGCTGGTGAGAGTCGAACCGCTCACGCGTCCATCCCCGGCCACACCAGGGCTAAACGTCAGGTTCCAGGGCGTAAACAACACCCCATCACTCACCGGCGCGCCGGCGCCGGTCGGATTGAGCGTCGGGTGATACGGGCCGCTGGGCGCGTCCCAGTAATTAAACAGGCCTGTGACGGTCTTGTCGGGCGTCCAGTTGCGAATGCCGTAGCCAGTGTTGTTGCTGAAACGGCTGTTCATCACACTCAGGTTGTCGCTGGAATAAACCTGGATTGCGTCGCCGCCGCTGTGTTGAATCATCAGATGATCCAGCGTCGGTGTTGCATAATAAACATATAGACTTGGATAGTAGTAGCCGCCGTAATCGATCGTCACATAGCTCAGCCGCGACTGGTCGCTGTCGTTCAAGACGCTGCCGCCGCCGATCTGGATGCCGTACCAGTACCCCGTCGTCGTCACGGGCGCAGTGAACGTAATCGGATTAGCCGCCGTGCCGCTCGCGCGCAGGTTGCCATAGGCCGTCAGCGAAGAATATTGATAGAACAGCACCTGCACACCCGGCTCGATCGTCAATGTGACCCCGTCGCCCACCTGCACATTGCCATAGACGCGATACGTCTGAATGTCCGGCGTGTTCTGCCACGTTCGGTCGCTGCTGATCCCGCCCACCCACTCGATCTCATTGCGCGTGTTGCCCGTCCACGTGTTGCTGATCATCGTCGTGTCGGCGGGCAGGCGCGCAGCCACGCCGTTGTTCGTGATGGCGCTGTTCTGCAGCAGTAGCGGCAGCCCAAAACCGCCTTCCAACCCGTATCCAGCGTTGTTGCTCAGCGTCGAGTTTGTGATCGTTATGTTGCCGCCAAACCGCACGCCGTCGCGCAGGTTGTTTTGCGATGTCACATCCTGCAACCAAACGCCGTTGGAGACACCCAGCACATACATGCCATCAATGCCGTTGTGGTTGAGCGTCGAATGGGTCAGTGTCAACGTATTGCTGCCGTTGTCATGGATGCCGTCGCTGCCATTGTCGCTGAACGTCGACGAGTCCACAGTCAAATCACTCCAAAGCACGTACAACCCAATGCTATTGCTGTGCTGAATCGTCAGGTGATCCAGCGCCGGTTTGCGCTCCAGGATCATCAGGGCTTCCTGTACATAATAACCGCCGCGATCAATCGTTACATAACTGAGCTGTGACCGGTCGCTCTCGGTCACGATGCTACCGCCGCCAATCGTGATATTACCCCAGTACGCCGTGTAACCAATCGGCGCGTACCCAGTGAACGTAATCGGTTGGGCCGCCGTGCCGATCGCGCGCAGGTTGCCCGGCACGCTCATAGACGAGTTTTGATCCATCAACACCGTCACGCCCGGATCTACCGTCAGCGTGACGCCGTCGCGAACCGTCACAGAGCCTTGACTCATGACGTGATACGTCGTGACGCCGCCAGGCAGGATGCTCCAGTGACTGTCGCTGTTGAGCGTCCCGACCGCCCAGGAAATATCGTTGCGCGTGTTGCCCGCCCAGTTGATGTTGGTGATCGTCGTATTCAAGGGCAGTATGGCGGCCACCGCGTTACTGGTGATCGCGCTGTCCCGCAGATCCAGCGTGACGCCTGCCGAATCACCCCACAGCCCGTAACCTGCGTTGTTCGTGACCGTGATACCCGTGATCGTCATATTCCCGCCCAGTCCGCCAAAAAGCACGCCGTCGCTGAGGTTGTTCTGCACGGTCACGTTTTGCAGCCGTGTGCTGAAAGCAATGCCGCTCAACACGATGCCGCGGCTGCCGTTGTTACTGGCAATCACATTCGTTAGTGTAAGGCCGGGGGTGTTAGCGACATCCAGACCGTCGCCGCCGTTGTTGCTAAACGTCGCCGTGTCCAGGTTTATAAAGCCATTGCTATTGGTTATTTCCAGACCCGTATAGCCGCTGTGTTGAATCGTCAAATGGTCTAGCGCCGGTGTAGCGTAGAGGATATACAAACTGTGTTGATAATAGATACCGTCGTACCACCCACCGTGATCGATCGTCACATAGCTCAGCCGCGATTGGTCGCTATCGGTCCACACACTGCCGCCGCCGATCTGGATATAGCCCCAATAACCGGTGGTCGTCACAGGCGCGGTAAAGGTGATCGGCTGCGTCGCTGTGCCCACCGCTTTAAGGTTGCCGTTTACGATGAGGCTCGTGTATTGGCTAAAGTTAACCTGCACACCCGCTTGAATCGTCAGTGTAACGCCGTCCGCGACGGTTACATCGCTAAAGACGGTATAGGGACTGTTCGCCATCGTCCACGTGGTGTTCGCGTTTATCTGCCCGCTCACACTCACACCCACGCCCGTGCTCACGGTTGGCGCCGCCGCCTGTTCAGCCGCTGGACGCCTTGGGGCACGCAGCGCAATCCGAGGACCAACCCCAGCAGGCGCCGGAGCGGCTACAAACGGCGTCTGGCGAGGAGCAGCCGCCGCGAGTGGATCGGGCGATGGCGCCGGTGCGAGGTTGTGCGTTACAGTCTGCGGCGCCAGCGGCGCTATGTAAGCTGTCGCCGCCGCTGGCGTGTTCGTCAGCCCCATACTGCTATACGTCACCGCGCCATTGCTGTAATCGAAATTCACCGTGGCGCTGAGCGGCAGTCCTGCGCTCAGTTGTTGCTCATGCAACTCCTTGCCAACGGCGCCGGGGAGATAGCTGAGGGTGGTCGTTAACACACCGTCGCCCAGGCGAGTCAGTTGATCGAACGTATCGAAAGCATAGTTGATCGGCGCGCCGCCCGGCGCGTTCTTACCGGTGAGGTGATTGGCCGCGTCGTAACTGCGCGTGCTGAGTTGTCCCAGAGCGTTGGTTGAACTGATCACATTGCCCACCGCATCATAGCCGTACGTGGTTTGCCCGCCATCCGGGTACATCACGCCCGTCTGGCGATTCAGCGCATCATAGGTATAGCTGATGACGCGACTCGTTGGATCGGTGAGACCCGTCAGATTTCCGTTGGCGTCATAGCGCGCCGTCGTGCGGCCGCTCAGCGCGTCCACGACCGCCGTCAACCGATTGAGCGCGTCGTACTCGCGGGCGGTCGCGTGGTTAAGCGGATCGGTCGTGTTGATGAGACGGCCGCCCGCATCATAGGTGAACTGAACCGTCTGACTCAGTGCGTTGGTCAACGATGTGACTTGCCCGCGCGAGCTGTATTGCAGCGTCGTGATCTGACCCAGCGGGTCGCTGATCGATACCGGCTGACCGCGCGTGTTGTAGGTCAGGTTATACGTCTGACCAAGCACATCCGTCACGCCAGTGCGATTGCCGGCCGCGTCGTAGGTGTAATGCGTATCGCCGCCGTCGCTGCGCGTCCAGCGGCTAACCTGATCGAATGGGCCAGCCCGCTCGATCAGTTGGTGTGTGACCGCCAGCACCTCGATCACGCGCCCGTTAGCGTCATACAACGTTGCCTGCGGCGGCTGGTTTGAGCCGTACGGCAACAGTTGATCGTTATACGTCGTCGTCACCGTATAGACCCCGTTGTAGACCGTCGTCGGATTGAATTTGTCATCCATCGACACGACGCGCTGCGTGCCGAGATCGGTGAGGGTGGTGGTCTGCGCCGGGATATAGCTCATCTGTAACACAGCGCCCGTCGGCCAACTGCGCGTCAGCAAGCGCCCGCGATCATCCAGCACATAGTTTGTTGTGGCGCCGCGTCGATCGGTGTGACTCGTCAGCATCCCGCGACTGTCGTATGTAAAGGTCTCGCGCTGGCCCAGCGGATCGATCGCGGCGGTGAGATGGCCGCCGGCATCATGCTCGAAGCCATAGACGCGCCCCGCGTTATCGGTAAGACTCGCCAGCCAGCCGTTGGCATCGTATGCATAGTCAAACGTGTTGCCCGCAGTGTCCGTGACGCGCCGCAGCCGGGTCGTCAGCCCCCATTGACCCGTGGGCACGCTCCGCCCATTGCTTTCATACAACAGCACCTGGGCATTGCCATAGCGATCACTGATGCGCGTCAAACGGCCATCGGCGTTGAATGTGAGCGTCGAACCATTGGTGTAGGCGCGGGACCAGGAGCCGTCGCCGTTGTGGGCGAGTGTGCCAAAATCCCCTGTGGGCGTCAGGTAAGTTGCGCCCTGCCGGGCAAAGACCACGCGGCGTCCATCCCCTTGCACGATCGTAGCGGCCTGTCCGGTGTCGATCAGCAAAGCGTCGTGCGGGCTGAACCAGCCCACCCCGAACGGCGAAACATCAGTGCGGGTCACGCGCAGCGGCCACGCAACGGTGCTGTTGAAGATACTCCACCCTGCCGTGACCTGGTACCAGTACTGCATGGTGAGTGCGCCGTAGTACACGCCAGGTGCCAGGTGATGACCGCTGGCGTCTGTGCCGTCCCAGACCACATTCACGTCATAGCCCGTGCCGGTAAACGTGCGCCCGGCGATGTCAAAGCGCCAGTGCGTTTGATCCGGCACGATTGAATTGGCCTGAAGCCCGAACGTCGTGGACAGGATGACCGGCCCGGTCTGCCCCATCTCCAGCGAGCGGTAGCGGGCCGTGATCTGGGTGGGTATGCCGCCGGCGTTCGGCAGCCCCTGTGTGCCGACGATCTCACTCAGCCCGCCGGACATCTGATTGATGAGCGATCCATTAGGCGTATCGTTGCATTCACAGTTCGGGTTGTCCGCTGGATCAGGCAGCGCGGGCGGCCTGGGCGCCACGGGCGGCTGCTGTCGCTGGGGCGGGGGCGGGGCCGAAAAACCGTACGAACTAAAGTGCGGCAGGACCGCTTGCAGGCCTTTGTTGCCACTGCCCAGGTCGATCACATACCCCGGCACGGGTTGACCCCAGCGGGCTTCGCTTTCGAGCCAGTAGTAGCAGGGCACATACGTGCCGATCGGCAGCGAGCCTGAGTAAGCAATCGTCCAGGTGACCGGGCCGCTGAACTGCGTGCCGTCCGGCTCAAACATTACAAAGCCGAGCGGCACACTGCCATCCGTGAAGTTGCCGGGCAGCGCCTTGAAATCCGCCGTCAGTGGATCGACCGGCAACTGTGTCAGGCGGATCGCCTTGGTGCTGCTCACCGCCCCGCCAGAGAAGATGACGGAGGTGTTGTTCAACGCATTGGTGACCACGCCGCCGGCCGCCCCGATCGCGGTCACGACCGGATCGAGCGGCACGAGTTCCAACGGCTCAACGCCGGTCGGGGCATACGGCGCGACGCTGACTTTGCGATTTGCAAAGGTGTAGCCATTGGCAAACACCACCAGCGTGAAATCGCCAGGCGGCAGCGAAAATACATAAGCGCCCTGCGCGTCGCTGCTCGTTTGCAGCGTCGGACTCTCAACGGTGGTGATGTGCGCCGCAGCGATGACGGCTTTGGTTTTGAAGTCGCGCACCAGGCCGCTCACATTGCCGGTTTGCGCCAGCGGGAGCGGCGTCACCAGCACCGTCGCGGCGGCGACGGCGGGGTGGTCGGCGTCGCTCACATACACGGCGCCGACCGTTGTGAACGCGCGAGTCACACTCTGACCCGCGCTCAGTGTGATCGTCACCACGCTGGTCAGCGCAACCTGCTGGTCGAGGGTGATCGCCACGGGCGCATACAGCAGACCGGTCGAGCTGCGCGCCACGACTGGCAGGTACACCTTGTGACCCAGGTTCAAAGCCGGCACATCGGTCAGTTTCAGGCGTCGCGTGATCGTATCGCTATTCAGCAGCGTGACCATCTGATTGGCAGTTACTTCCAGCACCGACGGCTGAATGCCGCTGGCAGAGACTTCGAGGGTGTTGGGCACTGTGGTCAACATTTCGGCGTCCGTCATGAATCGGCGCGCCTGCGCCGCCGGGGCCGCCGGGGCTGCGCTAGTCAGCGGCGCCGGGGTGGGACGGGCGACCAACTGCGTAACCAATGACAACACAAAAACAACGCTGAATCCATTAAACCATTGTGATCGGCGACTTTTCAACACGGCAGCCTCCTTTAACCAAAACGAACGTGCTCAACCTTAAAACGTTCAACCTTCAACGCGGACATTTATCAAGCAAAACGGACTATCGACTCATCATCGCTTCAGAGCGCGCCATCTCGCGCACCGGCAAATCAGGCGCTGGCCCATTCTGCGCGAACTCGGCGAACGCCTGTGAGACATCGCGATATAACAGCCGCACCGTCAACGTGAGCGGAACTGACGGCGTTGATGGCACCGCGATCGGATACGAGATCGCGCGCGCTTCGAGCGGCCGCAGGCTGGTGTCGCTGAGTATCTGCGTCGCGATCCAGACGCGATGCAGATCGATCGGCTGGCCGTTGGCGTCGCCGAGCACTTTGCGGAATTGAACAGTCGTGCGGTCAAACCCGCCGTATTGGTCCAGCACGCCGGAACTCCACAACACCTGCCCCTTGCTGTCGCTCAGCGCCAGTTCGAGCCACACCTGCCGCAGATCGCTCGCGCCTGTTGGCAGATGATGCCCCGCGCCGGTATTGGTGATATTCACCGTCGCCATCAACCTGGCTGGATCAGTTGAATCCCTGGTCAGGCGCGCATCGAGCGCGGCGGCTTTGCGCAACAGCGATGGATCGTCGGCCATGCCCGGCAGCGAGCTAAGCGCGCCGGGCACAGTGCCGTGCGCGCCCAGGGTCGCCGGTGAGCTGCTGTCGGCTTTAGCGCCTGACACTGGCGGGAAGTGACAATTCTGACATGTCACGCCGCGCGCCGGATAGGGACTGGCTTGCCATTCGTCATAGGTCGGCTCCAGCGCCAGGCCATTGTTGGGCAGGCGCAGGTTGTGACAACTGCCGCATAGATCAGCTTGCTGAATGACGGGGCGCAGCAGCATTTCTTTGTGGGAATCCGGCGCGGCGCGCAAGGTCAATTGCGCCAGGGCGTCGGTCGGCAAGGCGGGCAGATTCGTCGCCAGGCGCAGCGAACTGTTGGCGGGTGTTGCCGCCGCTTGTGCGGCCTGGTGGCACAACGCGCACGTCACGCCTTCGGCCGCGCGCGCGCTGATCGGCAATGTGATGCCGAGTTTGCGCGCTTGGTAGGCTGCGCCGGCAGCAGTTTTCACGCGCGCAGCCGCGCTAATATCGACCTCGCCCTGCACAAGACCAATCGGATTGTGACACGCGGCACAGAACTGCACGGCATTGGGGCCGTTTTCCTCAATAAACAATGTCGCCACGGCCTGATAGTAGGCATCGGTCGCAGCGTGAGCGTGCCCCGAAACCTGCCATTGCTGCGTAATCGCGCCGTGGCATGCGGCGCAGTCTGCCGCGGCAAAGAGTGTGTTCGCGCCAAGACTTGCGTGCGTGACGGAAATGGTCTGTGATGCTTGCCCGCTGACGGATGCGGGTGTGCGCAGCGTGCCTGGCAGCAACACGATGCCGAGTACCGCCAGCATGCCGACCACACCTGCGCGCCGTTTCCCGCTGGCGCGCCAGCGGGGTCGAATGAGTGTTAACTGGCGCTGTTGGCGGATGCGCCAGGTCACATGAAAGCATAATTCGAACAGCAAGACGATCAGCGCGCCATCGTGCAGCCAACGCAGCGGGGCGACGTTTGTCCAGTACAACAGGGCAAGTCCCGACAGCATGAGGATCGAGAGACACGCAAGTGCGATGTAACCGTGTGGCGTGTTGCTGTGCCGAGCGATTTTCTCGCGCCGCAGCCACCAGTGCTGGCCGAGGTAGCCCGCAAGCGGCGCCAAGCCGCCAAGACTGCTGATCAGATGCACTGGCAGCAGGGCTTGCGGCGCCGATGTCAGGAGCCAGCCGCTCAAGGCCGCACACCAGATCGCCAGTAGCGCGCCGGTGAGAAAGTGGCCGGAAGATAGACGGATTAGGCTCCCCCTCATTTTTATTATTCAGTGCTCAATCTGATGGTTCCTACTCCAGCGATTGGGCTAACTTTGCAACCGCAGTTTTGCGACTCGCACCATCCTGCTTGAGGATTCCTTTGTGCCACCCAAATCGGTCAGGTCGAACCACATTTTCCATTGGCATAAAAAGTCTTGAGGCTTCACCGGCGCTTTTTTCCTGTCCTTGCTTGAGATTAAATGTGCGTCGATTTACGATCATGCTAATTCTCCAGATTTAGAAATGACTGATGTTGATCATATAGATCAAACTGGAGGAAAAGTTGACATTTCCTGACAGTTGGGCTGACAGTTAAAGACTGGCGCCATATTCACGCCAGTCGATCTCAATTTTGGTGAAGGATTACGAGTTACACGCCCAGCGTGCCGATCTTGAGCGAGGTCATCGTCAACGAACCGCCCGTCGCCACGTCGTTAAAGAAGGAGAGCGGCTCGTTCACGCCCTTAACTGCGAGCGCATACAACACAGGCAGGTAGTGCTCCGGTGTTGGCACTGCCAACTGCACTGCCGAGCCGAGTGCTTTGTAGTTGGACAGCGACTTATGGTCGTTGTCGACGATCAACTTCTTGAACAGCTCGTTCGCCTCAAGCGCCCAGTCGAGCCCGTACGGCTGGTTGAAGTCGCTGATATCGCCGCTGCGGATCACGATGCGGCGCAGGTTGTGCACCAGATTGCCGCTGCCGATGATCAGCACGCCTTTCTGGCGCAATGAGGCCAGTTCCTTCGCCAACTCGTAGTGATACTGCCCCGGTTTGGTGTAGTCAAGGCTGAGTTGGATGACCGGCACGTCGGCATCGGGGAACATCGGCTTCAGGATGCTCCAGCAGCCATGATCCAGCCCCCAGTCGTCGCTGAACAACACATCGGTCTGCTTGATCGCATTCTTTGTTTCGTCCGCCAGCCACTGGCTGCCTGGCGCCGGATATTGCGTCTCAAACAGCGCGCGCGGGAACCCGCCGAAGTCGTGGATGGTCGGTGGTTTACTGTTCACCGTCACCTGCGTGCCCCGCGTTTCCCAGTGCGCCGAGATGCACAGGATCGCCCTGGGGCGGGGCAGCGTTTTGCCCAGTTCGCGCCATGCTTGCGAGAATGGGTTGTCCTCGATCGCATTCATCGGGCTGCCATGCCCGACGAATAGCACTGGCATCGTGTCGGTGGGCGCCAGGTTTTCGGCCATCCGATTTAAATCATTCAAGTCCATGCGGCTATTATCACTCCCGGCGTCCTTCGGAGTGTCCTTCGCAGAGGGTTAACAGCCGCCGGCGAAATTACACTTGGCGAGAGGGGTTGCCGATGCGTCGTTGCGACCGAGCGTGCCCAGACTGAAGTTGTCTTCAATCGCGCGCAGTAAACTGTAATGGTTGTAGTTTGTCTTGTCAGTGCTGCCTGCGCGCACCATCGATCCCAGCAGCACAGTGTAGATAGGGTGCAACGAGGGATCGTCCTGGCGCTCATCTTCATCAAACGTCACTACGACCAGCGTGCTATTCATGAAAACCGGATCCACGAGTTTGGGCTCAAGGAAGGTCTTCAGGTAGTTAGCCGCATACGCCAGCGGCTTATCGTGAGCGTCGTTGTACAGGTTTGGCACGTAAAAGCTATAGCTGGGCAGGGTTCCATTTGCGAGGTCGTTGTTGAGCTGATCCGAATTCACCAGATGAGCGCACCGGGCGGGGTTGGTGCGGATGTTATCGAAAGAGATGAACGGATTGTGTCTGCGAACATACTGGCCAGTCGTTGTGTCGCCAGCAGCCGTATCGATGTTGCACTGACCGGGGTAGTTCTCAAAGTACGCCTTCCACGACACCGACCCGGCTTCCAGAAGATCAACCAGGTTGGTCTGGGGCAAATTATGGCGGTTATCATCCTGGACAAGCGGGTCGCCAGCCACCATCGCAATGTAATTGGGTTGGGATGGATGACTGACGCCGTGGTAGTCGGTCATCAGTGCGCCGCGTTTGGCCAGATCGGTGAAGTATGGATCGGCCATGACCCGGCTGAACGACAGGTTTTCGAAGACGATGATGAAGATGCGCTGAAAGTTGGCGAAGGTCCGGGCGTCGCTTGTCGGCACGGATGTGGCGGCGGGGATTAGCGTCGGCGATCGTGGCGCCCTTGTCTGTGCTGGCATTGTCACGGTGTTCCGCGCTGGAGTTTGCGTGGGCGTGGGTGCAGGTTGTTGCGATGCGACTGAGGTTGCTATTCCTGTCGGTTGAGCAGTGCGCGACCCATCGATCAAAGGGTTCGCACACGCTGTTCCGAGCGCTAAAAGCACCGATATCAGCAGGCAACCCACGGTGCGCCTGTGCATTCCGAGACTGCGGTTCATTGTGTTGTGTTTCACGTTGCCACGATCATTTGCAAGATTCTGCACTGTTCATGCAAAAGTGATTATAGCGCGCCGTCTCTTGCCCTTCGGGTTGTCAGGTGCGTCCTGCGCCATGGCGCGACGCGTACAATCGGTGTATCTTCCATCATCAGAGGTGTTCGATGCATATCACCGACGTGAAACTGGTCATCCTTGAGAACCCGGCGCAGAGCGTCAGCCTGCCGCAAATCGTGCAGATTCCCAACTTGCTGCGCATTCAATATACACACCAGTGGGCCGCGACCGAACGGAAAGCGACACAATCGTTTATCGAGGTGCACACCGACGAAGGTATCAGCGGGCGCTGCACTACGACGATGTCACCGCCACAGATGGAGTTGCTGCGCGCGCAGGTCGTCGGCACAGACCCGCTGCATCGCGAGCGCCTGTTTCAGAAGTTGCTCAAGGGCACGCGCTGGGTGTACCAACCGCCGGGCTGGTTTGGCGACTTCGACAACTGCCTGTGGGACATCGCCGGGAAAAAGGCCAACCTGCCGGTGTATGCGTTAGTCGGACGGGTGCGCGACCGTTTCCCAGCCTACCTCACCAGCGGCGACGCTACGCCGGCTGAGTACCTGCGCCACATCGAGATCGGGCGCGCGTTCGGCATCACGGCTTACAAATTCCATTCGTACAAGGGCGGCAAGGCCGACATCCCGATATTCCACATGGTGCGCCGCGAGGTTGGCCCCGATTACGCGCTGATCACCGACCCGGTATGCTCATACGACCTGCGCGAGGCAATCGAAGTTGGGCGCGTGATGGAGGAACTGGGCTTCGTGTGGCTGGAGGAGCCGTTCCACGAGCAAAAGATGAACCTGTACCAGCAATTGTGCCGCGAGTTGACGATCCCAGTGATGGCCAACGAAATGCTCATGCACGACATTGGGATCTCGGCGCAATGGCTGATCCAGGGCGCGACCGACCGGCTGCGCGCCAACGCCCGCAACGGCGCGACGCAGGTGCTGAAGATGGCGCACTTCGCCGAACTCTACAACGCCAACATCGAACTGAATGGCCAGGGCGGGTTGTTCGGATTGCTGCATGCGCACCTGGGCTGCTGCATCGACAACACCGACTACTACGAATACTTCTTCATGTCCGCCGACGGCAACCGAACGCAAGGCGAGACATGGGGAATGCTCAATGGGCCTGTTATCGAGGACGGCCATCTCGCGCCGCCCGACGGCCCGGGCTGGGGCGCCGTGTGGGATGAGGCGAAGTTCGAGTCGATGGTGACGGCGAGATATTGAGAGTAGAAAAGAAAACACTCCCGAAGTCTCACATTGCGGTTTCCGGGAGTGTTTTACACGGGTTTTTACTTTGGCGGTTCAATGGTGATTGACTTATCGTATTCGACGGTCTGAACGGTTTTACTCGTAACGCCTGCGGCCGTGCCACTGATTTCGTTCTTCACGATCAAACCAGTGGTCTCGTTGATCCAGACTTTGATGGTGGACTTCAGATTCATTGGCGTAGCCGCTTTGCTCAAGTCGCTGACGTAAGTGTACACAAGCGTCTTCGCCCCATCGACTGTGTCGGCGCCGGCGCTTTTAACATCGGTGATGATGGCCTCGATATCGGCAAACGCCGAACCGTTGATTTGCATGAGAGTCGTGGTGATCAGCGCTGAGTTCACCGCCGTCCATGCGCCGGCGCCGATTTTGTTCCAGCCCTGGTTGCCGATATAAATCTGTTCGGTGACCCGGCCGTTGATCGTGCTGGCGACGCGCATGCGATCCGGCGGGATCACTTCGCCCACGATATCCATCGTGGTTTTGTCAGACGTGACTTTCGTCTTAGATCGATATGGCCCGACGGTGAGTTGCTTGCGCATCGCCGCAATGACCGCATCACGCGCTGAGCCGGAGACTGCCGCCGGGGACGTTGTCGGCGTCGCTGCCGATGCACTGGTTGCTGTGGACGCTGCTGTTGCGGCAGGGGCGCGTGTTGCTGCCGACGCCACGGTTGCCGCGGGAACTGACGTGGCCCCGCCTGAGGCCGGCGCACTGCTGCTTGGCGTTGAGCCGCCACAAGCCGCAAGCGCGAACGCCATCACTGGCAGCGCAAGCATGAATTTACGAATAACACCCATCTTCTTTCTCCTATTCAGACAACACATTTGAGACAACACATTGTTTGCAGGGCGATATTGTAACCAAAACAGAGGGTCACTATTTCTGCACCAGCGGCAGGAACGCGCGCGGCGTAGTCAACAACTCCACCGCTGACTTATTGTGCCAGGCTGGCTTGGGGCCTGTCAATATCCTTCGGCGCCCAGAATGGCTCGCGCTGGATTACTGCAGGCAGCATTTCCGGGGGAACGGGCTTGCTGATCAGATAGCCCTGCACAGCGTCCACGCCGTGATAGGTCACGCGCTCAAGTTGCTGTTCCGTCTCCACCCCTTCCGCTACCACGCCCATGCGCAGGCTGTGCGCCATCGCAACGATAGCGCGCACTAAAGCATCGCTGTTATCGTCTTCAATCATGTCTTTGATGAATGAGCGGTCGATCTTCAACACGCGCAGTGGGAGGCGTTTGAGATATCCCAGCCAGGAGTAACTGCTGCCGAAGTCATCAAGCATCACTTCAACGCCGGCGTCGTTCAGATCGGCTAGCACTTTCAGGTTGTATTCCGGGTTGCTCATAGCCACAGACTCGGTCAACTCCAGCTTGAGCGCGCTGGCAGGCAGACCGCTCTCGGCCAGCGCATCCAGCACCAGCGACATGAGTTTCTCCTCCTGGAACTGCGGCGCGGAGAAGTTGACGCTTACTGCCAGGTTCGGATAGCCGTTCTGCCGCCACTGCACGGTTTGTGCGCAGGCCATGCGCAACACTTGTTCCTCCATCGCTGCAATCAAACCGCTTTCCTCGGCCGCAGGAATAAACAGGTCGGGGGCGAGCAATCCGCGATCGGGATGCCGCCACCGCATCAGGGCTTCGACACTGCTGATGCGCCCGTCGACAACCGAGACGATCGGCTGGTAATAGGCTTCGAATTCATGGTTCTCAATCCCGCGACGCAACTCCATCTCCATCTGGAGCTGACTGAAGACGGAGTTGTGCATGGCCACATCAAATATCTCGTGGCGGCGGTTGCCATTGGCCTTGGCGCGGTACATGGCCGTGTCGGCATCGCGCATGATGTCGTCGGGTTGTTCATATCCGGCCGTCACAGGCACAATCCCGATGCTGGCTGAGAGCGTAAACACATGGCGGGCTGGCCGGGCCTGATGTGTCTCGATGTTGATCTCGCGCAACAGCAACTGCAGCCGGTTGATTATAGAGATCACCTCGTTCATGTCGCACACGCCGTTGAGCAGGATGCCAAATTCGTCGCCGCTCATGCGCGCAACCGTATCAATCGCGCGAACGTTGGCTGTTATGCGCTGGCCCACTTCGATCAGCAACTGATCGCCCACGCTGTGGCCGAAGCTGTCATTGATCATCTTGAAGCGATCCAGGTCGAGATACAAGACAACCGTCAGCCCGCCCACGCCGCGTTTTGTGCGGTTCAACGCCAGGCTGAGCCGGTCAGAGAAGAGCACGCGGTTTGGTAAACCGGTGAGATAGTCGTGAAGCGCATCATGAATCAGGCGCTGTTCAACCCGTTTGCGCTCATGCAACTCAACCTGCATCTGCTGATTGGCAACCCGCAGCTCCGCTGTGCGCTCGCTCACGCGGACTTCCAGTTCGTCGCGCGCCTGGCGCAACTCCTGTTCGACCTGCTTGCGAGCGGCCAGTTCCACTTGTGCCCGCTCATATAACTGTGCGTTGGCGGCAGCCAACGCCTCCATCTCGGCATTGCGTCTCGCCATCACATCGCGCTGGTCGCTCAAGCGTTGCGTCATTTCGTTAAAGGCCAGTGCAACTGCGCCGACTTCGTCCAAATTGCTGATCGTGCTGCGATGGAGCAAGTCGCCCTGACCGATGCGAATGGCGCTATCCCGCAGCGACTCGATCGGGCGAATAGCGCTCTCCCGCACCAGGCGGCGCGCGATGAATTGACCCACCGTGCCAAGCAGAAGCATTCCCGCAAGCACCGTCACGCCCGCCAGCCGGCTGGCTGCATATACTTCATCCCATGGCGCCTCAGTCACGATGATCCAGTCCGTCGCCGGAATGTCCATCGAAGCGCTGGCGACGGCATCGCCTTCATAATCGGTGTATTCGCCGTACCACGTGTGGTTCGGCGCGGAAATAATCGCATTGAACTCGGGGCGGCTCGCAATGTTTGCAACTACGGTCGCGTTGCCTTGCGCAGCATCCGCGCGCGTGATGATGTTGCCTTGATGATCGAGGATATGGACGCGACCACTCGCGCCAAAATGGATTTGATCAACAATCGGCCATAATGCATTGAGGTTCAAACACCCCGCTACAATATTGTCATTCTGCATGCGCAGCGCAACGACAATATACGGCTGTTTTGATTCCGTATATTGAACAGCGCCGTTATAGCGGATTCCCTGGCGCGCCTGTAGATACCACTCAGACTGAGGTATGGCTTCCGGGCTTGCGAATACGCTTGTTTCGCTTGCCACATGGGCGATGATATTTCCCTGCCCGTCAAGCACGAGCATCTCCATCAACGCCTGATCATAAGCGAGCGTCCTGCTGATCAGATTGGGATTCTGGCGAAGATCGGCGGGGTTAAACGACCCTAGAAACCACAGGTAATCCAAGGCGTGATTATAGAAGCTGGCTACAGCGCCCGCAGCGCCCTGTGCCGCCTCCTGCTGGCGCGTGCGCCATGTCGCTGCCTCCACTTGCGAGATCAGGACAACAACCACCAGGCCAGTCAACAGGATCATCGACGCCCAGACAATGCCGATGATTGCCATAAGCCTGCTCTGCAAGCGATATGGTCGTCCCGAATCTGCCGCCCACGCGGGTAGAATTTGCCTCAGCCTGTTGCGAATAATCTTCACGCCGCCTATGTTCTTCGAATGGTGTGCTAAAAGTGCTGCGCCGACTCGTCTCGCGCGTGTAAACCATTTATACACCGGTTGAGCAAAACCGTGGGAGGCGCCCCGCTTAAGGTAACTGTCGCGAAGTGATGACAATCGACGAGTCCGCCGTCTTGCTAAATGGCGCGGGCATCATCCAGCCATAACGAGGGCTGATTGGTTGACCGGGAATATCGGGGAGACCAAACCGTCGCACCTGTGCCTGCACAGTCGTCGGCCCCGCTGTCGTCGTGAGCGCGAGCCTGATGGCGCCCTCCGGCGGATTGAGAATCGCGAGCGTCAGGCGGTTGCTTAACGTCGCGCCCAGCCTCAATCCTGCGCCATTCAACGTGGCCGAAACAATCGGCCCACCCGTTGTCACCGACACCAACCCATCGTACGCGCCATCCGGCCAACTCATCGTCATGTAGACGCGTCGCCCGGACGCCTCCGCCGTCCCTTCGGCGGTCAACGTAATCACAGGGCGCGGCAGATCGACGACGCTTGCGCCGGTGCGCAGCGCCGGCCAGTCGCCCGGCATGAACACCGACCAGGGGTTGTAGTTGATTGTCTGCGCGTTCGATTGGATAAACTGGCGCGTCCACTCATCCCGCTGCCCCGCCGTGCCACGTCCCATGCGCGAATCATCCACCGATATCCAACTGGCCGTGTGCGCATCCACATCCTGCTGATAAATAACGGTGTTCGGGCGCGGGTGATTCAGGTCGAACCCCGCCTGCGTCCCCGCGTAGGCAGCCGCTGCTACAAAGATCAACAGGCCGGCAATGGCAATGACGGGCCGGCGTGAGCGATCTGTGATAAAGCTCAATTGCGGCAGGATCAGGCCAATCACCCACACCGCCAGGACAACTGGCAACGCCATCAACGGCAAACCTGTAATACTCTCCATCCGCCCGGCGAACACGTTCAGCAACCAGACCGCGGGCGCGAAGAGGATGAATGCGGCGCCTGCCGGCAGCGCCAGCACTAGAGCCAGCAGGAGGGGCGATTTGCTCTTGCTAACCATCAGCCATGCCATGACCGCCAGCGCAATCAACGGCGGCCACGCAAACAGATAACTGGCGCCCGGCATCAACACGGCTGCGAGCAGGCCGGCGATGATCCACCAGGTCAGCGCGCCGAGGCTGAGGTTGAACAAGTGTGCGCGCCGGAACAGGCCATGGTAGACGCCGCCGCATACCGCCAGCCCCAGTCCCAGCAACGCGATCAGGTAGCCGTTCGATTGGTGCGTGACCCCCATGAGATACGCGTGCAGGTTGCGGTTGGTCAAGCGGATGACCCACCAAGCCAGCGTGACAATGACGACAACTCCAAGCAAGCCAATGCCCCACGCCAGCACGCCTTTGAGCCAGTCGCGGATCGAGATGATCGGGCCGCGTCTGCCCCGCACGAGCAACGCCACAAGGCCGGCAGCCGCGAACAGCACTGGCACAATTGCAAGAGAGGACGGATAGACGACCAGTGTGCCGGGCGCGAGCGTGAAGAATATCTGATCCGGTTGGGGGCGCAAAGCGGCCAGATCCTGACCCGCGAACTGTCGCGCGAGCGCGACGGCGTTATCACCCTGTGACTGGATGGCGCGCGCGTCCATATTGGCGAGGGTGTCGCGCATTGAGTGATCCGTCGTCTGGTCGCCGATGGACGCCAATCCCAGTCCGGGCTGGAGCGCATCAAGATCAGAACCTGAATTGCCGCCCACCCGCCACATCAAGTCGTTGACAAATGACGACGCCAGCCGGCTGGGCAAACTGGTCAGCGCCGTCTGGATCAACTTGGATTGCCCGTTGCCCGGCGTGACAGCATAGAGCATTGATGGCCCGCCCGATCCAAGCCCTTCCAATACCAGCGACACCGCCACATCCTTTGCCCATGGATGCTGATTGATGAAGGCCTTTGCGCCCTGCATTCCTAGTTCCTCGCCATCGGTAAACAGGAAGATCACATCGTAATCGAGCGGGGGGCCGGCCTGCAGAGTGCGTAGCGTCTCCAGCGCGACGACGGCACACGAACCGCAATCGCTTGCGCCAGTCGACGTCGGCGCCGAGTCGTAGTGACCAGAGACAAGAACGGCGTGGGTGTGGTTGTCCCCGGGCAAGCGAGCCAGCACGTTGTGGACTATGGCATGCGTATATAGACCCAGATCAGGGTTATAGTCATCAAGCGTGGCATCCTGAAGCTCAGGGACCAGACCCAGCCCAGCGATGGTTTGAACGAGGTAGTCGCGCACTGTGAGCGCGCGCGATGAGCCAGAAGGTCGCGGCTCGACGGCGATGACGGCCAGATCCGCCATGGCGCGCGCTGCCGAAAATCGGCCCTCAACGATGCGCGCGCCGGGCGCGGTTGCGGGCAGGTTGAATAACGGGGATAGCCCAACCCATGCCGTCGCCAGCATGACTCCGATCAGCAACACTTTCGGGATTGGGCTGACATTCATCTCACCTTGGCTCTCTCATACAAATTGTATGAGCGAAGAGCCAGGAGGGATATGGTCAGTTATGCTTAACACAGATGTCACGCGGAGCGTCTCCAAGACGCTC
>CAIXPS010000206.1 GCA_903921365.1 uncultured bacterium
AGCCCTGGCCTAGTTGCTTCAAGTCGTGCTTGGCATTCTCTTCGCCCAAAGCGCCGCTGTACACCCTGGCATTCACGCCCTGGCCGGTGCCCCAGTCGCTCGACTCATCTGCCTTGCGGATAACGAAGTTTGGCGCGATACGAGCCGCGCGCTCCAGCAAGCGGGAATGCAGGTAAAAAATATCGCCCGGATACGCTTCGCGTCCCGGCGGGCGGCGCAGCAACAATGACACCTGGCGATACGAGTAGGCATGCTTAGTCAGGTCGTCATAAACGCATAGTGCATCGATGAAGCGATCCTTGAAACCAGGGATTGCGATGCCGCTTTCCATGACTTCCTCGCTCATCGCTGCGCCCGCATAGGGGGCAATATATTGCAGCGCGGCGGAGTCGGAAGCGGAAGCCACAACCACGATGGTGTAGTCCATCGCGCCAAAGCGTTCCAGAAGCGCCACAATGCGGGAAACCTGCGCCAGCTTCTGACCAATGGCGACGTAGATACACACCACACCTTTGCCTTTCTGGTTGATGATGGTGTCGATGGTCACCGCGGTCTTGCCGGTGCCACGGTCGCCGATGATTAACTGGCGTTGTCCACGACCAATCGGGAAGGCCGCATCGATCACTTTGATGCCGGTCTGCATGGGAGTGTCAACGTTGGCGCGATCAATGACGCCCGGGGCGATGCGCTCCAGCGGGCGGAAGGTGTTCGTGTTAATCGGCCCTTTGCCATCCAGCGGGCGCCCCAGTGGGTCAACCACGCGACCAATCAACGCCTCGCCAACAGGCACCGAAATAACGCGCCCGGTTGAGCGCACGGTGTCACCTTCTTCGATAGCCTGGTAGTCGCCCAGGATGATGACGCCGACCTCATTCTCATCAAGGTTCAACGCCATACCGAGCGTGCCTGTCTTGGTAAACTCGACAAGTTCGGACGCCTGGACATTAGGCAGTCCTGTGCACCGCGCGATGCCGTCGCCCACTTCCTGCACTGTGCCGACGTCAACGGCCTTCAATGTCGGCGCAAAGCTGTCGATCCGCGAAAGCAACGCGCTCGTAATATCCGATAAATCCATCACCGGCGCTGTCAATTCACCGCCCGCGTTTATGACTCCCATGTAATACCCTCCGGAAGCTGGTTCATTCTGGTTGGTTCCATTCAATCAAATTAATGTGCCAATCATACCTGAGCGCGCGCGACCCTGGCAATTGGAATTGCTGTTGCAATTCGGAATTGTTTATTGTGTCGCTGGAACACCATTCGTCGCGCCGCCGCCCAGGCCGGAATTGCTCAATTGCGTCTGGAATGACAGGATGTTCTTCTTCACGTCGCTGGGAATGATGGTCAATGGGTCAATCTTCCGTTGAACCCTGGCCGTATCAGCCTTGGCCGCCGCCAACCAGTCCTCATAAGCCTTGCGCTGCGCCTGACTAAGGTCGTTATCAGTCAGCGAGCGAATTCCACGCTCCAGCGGCAACACAACGTAGAAACCACCGGTCAACTGAGATGTGATCACTTGGCTCGGCGTGTTCAGCGAACCGCCTTCGAGCGTCGCCAGCACCTCATTGCCAAACTGTCCCTCAGCCGCCACTTTGCTCATCCAATCCTGCTTGGAACCCATGCCAATTGGCGCCGGTTGAGTGATCGTGTTTGCGGCGGTGATCATATCGTCAAAAGTAATTTTGCCGCCTGCGAGCATTTCGGAATACTGGGTGGCAGACTCGATCGTGCTGAAGCGAACATAGTCAAAGCGATAATGCTGCGTCTGTGTGGGAACTTCCTGTGAAAATGCATCCTGCACCCGCTTCGCCAACAGACTCGCTTCGTAGATATGCGCGAACTGCGACGACGGGTAGCCCAGCGACGTGTAAAAGTCCTGTCCGCGCTGGCGTCCCTGGTCAAGTTCAGCATTAGTAATGCTCGTTGGTTGCAGGCGCGGGGTGGCGGTCGGTTCTGGCGTCGCTGTTGCAAAGTTTGTAATCGGCGCAGTGGCAGTCAGTGACAAAGAAGCCGTGAGAGGCGCAGGCGCCATGGTTGGCTGAGGCGGCGCCGGCGTATAGGTTGGGAACGGCGTCAGCGTGACGCGATAGAAGCCGATGGATTTTTCCATCTCCTGCGCGGCCTCATCGGGGTTCACGCTGATGTTGCGGCGTTTGGCTTCCTGACTGACCAGCGACTCGGTCATCAGCGCATCAAGCGCATTGCTGCTGATCTGATCCTCGCTGATCTGGGTAGCCATCTGTTGCAACTGCTGCTGGTAAAACTGGAGCAGGAAGGCCTGGTTCGAATCCTGGGACTGCTGCAGTTGTTGCACCTGATTGGCAAGCTGGGTGAATGAATACGACTGGTCGGCAAATTCGAGCCTCATGCGCGCCTGCACCTGGCTGACTGTAATGTCCTGGCCGCCGACATTCGCGACAGCGCGATTCGGCTCAAACACCAGCACCTGTAGTACTGCGGCGGCAATCAACAGAAGAACGGCCAACGCCACAACGAGGCTGCCGATCACCACAAACTTGCGGGTGCGGCGTTCGCGTTCGTAGCGATTGAGTGTATGCTGCTCCAGCACACGTTGGGACAGGATGGGCTTTTTTGCCATGTTACATTGCAGGCAGTGTTATTGGCGCCAGTACCCCGGCTCGGCGCAATTTGGTTATGCCGAAAAGGGCGCTGGCGACCATTAAACGAACATTTACAAGACGGGGTTAAAAGGGAAACCCTTCGTCATGTTCCACTTCATCGAACTGGGAGAACTCCTCATGCGGCGCATGAGAACGACGGTCGCCCAGCAACACCATCTCATTCGCGACGATCTCGGTGCGATAGTGGCGCTTCCCTTCAGTGTCTTCCCAACCACGCGTCTGGAGCCTGCCCTCGATGTAAACCTGCTGACCTTTCATAAGGTGCTGTTTGCAGATTTCAGCGAGGCTGCCCCAGGCAACCACGTTGAACCATTCACTATCTTCGCGGCGTTCGCCTTCGGGAGTGACCCAGGTGCGCTTTGTCTCGACTGCGAAAGAGGTGACTGGCTTTCCACTCGGTGTATAGCGCATCTCGGGGTCGCGCCCAAGCTGCCCAATGATCATTACCTTATTCAATCCGCGCATGGAGACGACCTCTCATCAGTTCAGTACAGTACAGTATAGTTACAATTAAGACGCGTCGCGCGCAATTTCGGGAGCTGCTGACGGCGCTTCAAGCGTCGCTGCCTCGACCGGCTGTTCAACCACAGGCGCCGCCACGGGCTTGGTTTCATCCGCGCGAATCAACAGATACCGAATGACGTCCTCGGTCAGGCGCAGGCGGTTTTCGATTCTCACAATTGAGAGGGGATCGAGTTCAACCTGTTCATAAACGTAAGTCCCTTCGCGATACTTGCGAATCGGGTACATCAATCGACGCAGTCCCCACTGATCGATCTTTGTGATGCTGCCGCCTTCGGCGGTGATGATCTCTTTGACCTTTTCAATAACAGCCGCCAGATTCGTTGCATCAATGTCCGGCTTGACGATAAAAGTTAATTCATAGGTGCGCGTCACAGATATTTTCTCCTTCCATGGATACTGCCCTCGTCGTATTCGCAAAAAAACGCGGACGCGCATTATGCGAGCCCGCTTTTTCGCTCGAGGGCGGAAAGACAGAACCCCACTATATCACGATTTCAATTTGCTACAATCTGGCGTGCTGATTTATACGAGACACACCAGAGGCGCCAGAGGCAGCCCATATATGTCAAAACGTTCAATACTAACCATCGACGGCGGAGGTATCCGCGGCATCGTGCCGTTGTGCGCCATTATCGAACTGGAGAAACAGATGGGCAAACCGGCGCGCGAGGTGTTCTCTTTGCTGGCTGGCACGTCCACTGGCGCGATTATCTGCGGCGGTCTGGCGCAGGGAATCAGCGCCCAGAAGATGCTCGAACTGTATCAAAGTCTGGCCATGGAAGTGTTCCGTTTTGATCTGCTCAGCTTTGCGCTAGACCTGGGGTCCTTCCGCTACCGGATCAAACCGCTGGCCGACCTGCTGCACAGCTACGTTGGAGATATTACCCTGAATGAGTTGCCGGTGGATATCATGATCAGCGCCACGCGCGTGGCCGATGGAAAACCGTGGTATTTCGTGCGCGACAACCCCGCGAACGCCGGGACAACCGGCAAGTTGCGCCTTGTGGACTGCATGACCGCCTCTGCCGCGGCGCCCACCTATTTCGAACCCTACGACGTGCCCGGCATCGGCGTGTGCGTCGATGGCGGCGTCGGCATCGCCGGGAACCCGATCTATCAGGCCTGTGTCGAGGCGTTTTACTACACCCCGCTGGACACTTATGCGCCTGCTGATACCGCAGTGGTCGCGCTCGGCACCGGACTGATGTCCAGCGGAGCCACGCCGCATAATCTGATTGACTGGGTAAACTGGGTGGTTGGCGAGTTTCAATCAATCCCAGCCAGCCAGCAGACCGAACTGGTGCTGCGCCACTTCCAAACGGCGTCAACAACGCGCATCAACCCGGCGCTCCCGCGAAACATCGGCATGGACGACACCGGCGCGGTAAACGAGCTCATCCGCATCGGTAAGGAATATGCTGCGACACTCGACTGGAACGCCATCCTCGCCGGAAAGTTGGCCATCCAGCCCAAAGCCGGACGCTCACAACGCGATCAGCCTTAACCAACAACGCTGTTCCAGGCGCAGTTGCACTGCGCCTGCTTATGTCGCTTACGGTTTGGATTTTGGTTTTGGCGTTGCAGTCTTCTGTGGTCGCGTCCAGCGAAACTCCCACTGAGCAGATGGGGGCGAAACTGCCACATATCCGCTTGCAGTCTTCCGCACAACGGTCACGCGCCACAAAAACGGGTCGCGCGGCAAATCGATGATGTAATCCTTGGGGGTCGTCGCAGTGTCCTTCAGGTAAGTCGGATCAACCCCTTGCTGGTGAGTGATTTCCAGCAAATAGTAGTCATCCGGGCCCAGGTTGGGCACTGGCGACCATTTAAGGAGCGGGGCGGAGGGAAATCTGTATGAAAAACCGCTCTGCGGTTCCAGCAACACGGGCGCCGCGAAAAGCATTCCCGGCGTCTGGGGTGTTACCGAAGGCAATGGACTTGAGCCTATAGTGACCACAGGCGCAGGCGTCACGCTGGGGATAATGGATGCTGGCGAGGGCGTCCCGGTAGGGGTTTGAGTAGGCAGCGCCGGCGTGTTCGATGGTGTCTCGGCAGGTGTATTACTCGGTGCTGTGGTGACGGATGGCGCTGGCGTGAAAGTGGGACTCTTTTGTGCTACGGCTGGGTTGGTCATCGTCGCGGGGACAGCCGTCGTCGCAACGGCTGCCGGTAGTTGGCTCGACGGTTGACCGGCAATCACAACGATTACCGCAATTGCGGCAACCACAACCATGCTCAACACCACCACGGCGATGATCCCCATATTGGCGGGGGACTTGCGTCCTGCCGCAGGTGCGCTCATCCTGACATTGGAGCCCGCGCCAATCGGTATCGGCGCGGGCACGCCGAGCACACCCGTCGCGCTCGTATCAGGAATGACCATGGTAGGAGACCACGCCTGCGCTTTCGCTCTCGGGTCGACCGGCGCGGCAGCCTGATAGACTTTACCCGATCCTTTCAGTTCTGCGCGCATCGTCGCTGCATCCTGGTATCGAGCGTTGCGGTCGAGGGTCAGCCCCTTCATCAATACATATTCGGTGTTTGCCGATATCGGGGTTGTCAGGTGCGGCAACTGGCGCAATGGCATTATCTTGTTGCCGGCCAACTGATCGGTCGCGCTGGCCGGCGGATGGCCGGCCAGCGCCTGATATAGCGTCGCCGCCAGCGAATACAGATCGCTGCGCTGATCGGTGTTGCCTGTGTACTGTTCGGGTGGGGCATACATCGGCGACAGGGCGCTGACGAGCGTTTTGGCTGTCTGCGGGCCGCTGGTCACCAACTTCACCAGCCCGAAATCCACCAGCACCGCGCGATCATCGGGTTGTATGATGATGTTCGCGGGTTTTATGTCTCGATGCAGCACACCCTGCCCGTGGATGTACTCCAGCACATCCAGCAACTGGTCGCCATATTTGAGCACAGCCGCCTCGGGCAGGCCAAACTTGTCAATCATCGACTCCAGGCTGTGTCCCGCGATCAAGTCCATCACCAGGTAGTAGCTATCCTGCTCGTTAAAGTAGTTGGTGACGCGAGGCAGGCTCAAATGGCGCAGGCCGGCCAGTGTTTTACCCTCACGCAGGAACTGTGCCGCCATGTTCTTGACCAGTGAAGGATCTGACGGCATCATTTCCTTAACGACACATGCGACATCGAGAGTGAGGTCGTGGGCCTGATAAACGGCGCCCATGCCGCCTTGCCCTAATATGCGGACAACTCGATACCGATTCTGGAGGAGTTGGTCTACGTGGAGCATAGCCGCATTATTACACAGATCAACATCATCTAAAATAGCTGGAGGTCGAAATTAGAGGTGAGAGATGAGGGATTGGAGACTAGAGATTCGAGATTGGAGTGAGGGTAAGTTGAAACGGAATATCAGCATAGTACTGACAGGGTTGCTACTCAGTTTGTGCATCGGTCGCGCGCCGTCGCTGGCACAAAGCGCGAGCGCGCGTCCACCCTTTGGCCTGCCTTTCGCCACGCCTCCCGGCACTACAACCTGGCTGCTTGGCCAGTCGTATGGCAACACCTCCGGCGCATATGCCATGCGACGCATCTGGTACGGCTCCGGGCAGGGCATCCATTTCGGCATCGACTTCTCGGCGCGATGTGGCACGCAGGTCGTCTCGATCGGCGACGGCGCGGTGCTGGCGATTGACAACCTTGGCTATGGCTCCGGCCCGCACAACCTGCTGATCTCGCACACGAATGGCTACGTATCGTTGTACGGCCATCTGCTGCAACGCCCAGACCTGCGCGTCGGACAGGCAGTCAAACGCGGCGATTCAATCGGCTTGACCGGAGACCCCGACCTGACGTGCACCTCGCGCCCGCATCTGCATCTCGAAGTCCGCGACAGCACGCTGAACCACGCACTGAACGCGGTGAATTTCATCGATGCCGACTGGGATATGCTGGCGCTCACCGGCTCGTTCGGGCGCGGCTTTCAGCGCGATCTGGATGACCCGCGCAAGTGGCAATTAATGCAAGACCAGCCGGACATCTATTGGGGCGGCCCGTTGATCAATGAGTTCCAGCATGCGTGGCCGTATGACTGGAAGTAGCTGAATGGGATTGGAGATTCGAGATGCGAGACGCGAGACGGGTGATGAGTAAATTAAGAAGAACAATGGGCAAAGGGCTGTGTGCGGCAGGGGTGGCTGGAATTTTTCTGGCGGGATGTGCGTCCGCGCCAGCGAACCTGCGCCCCACCACCACGCCAACGCAGATCACCGATATACCCAGACTGCGTGCTGAGAACGGGCATATTTTGACGCCGACTGCGGAGGCGACGCCGCTTCGCGACACGCCATTGCCCGCAACCGTTGCACCGACCGCTATTGCGACGGCTGTGCCAACCCCTGCACACGATCCAACCTTCACCCAGCTTACGACCGGAGATTGTTGCGTGCAGCCGTTCTTCTCGCCCGACGGCGCGCGCGTGCTTTATATCGACAAGCCCTCACCGAGCGCCACAACCGGGTTGTGGTCAGTGCCAATCTCCCAGCCGCTCGCGGCGCCGGAGTTGTACAG
Organism: uncultured bacterium; assembly: GCA_903921365.1. GTDB lineage: Bacteria > Chloroflexota > Anaerolineae > J036 > Brachytrichaceae > CAIXPS01. The sequence goes on from CAIXPS010000206.1 coordinate 7,701, forward strand.
CGCGCGCGTCGGCCCGTTCAACGCAGACATGACATACAACGCGTTCCTGCAGAATGGGCGCACAGTGGTCGAGCGCGCGAAGGACGGCAAACAATGGGTGATCGACAACGGCGGGCGACGCGTGCTGTTCTCGCCGGACGGAGGGCGCCTCGCCTGGACAGTGGCCGAGGACTCTGGCAACTTCGACGTTCGGCGCGGCGACATCTATCTGGCCGGCATCGACGGCAGTGCCCCGCGCCAGATGGCGACGCTCTTCGGAGGCGGCGTGCAGGCATGGCTGAGCGATTCGACCCACATACTCGTTAATGGAAAAGCAGCGCGCGAGAACGTGACTTCGACGTTGAGTATCCTGTCGCTGGCGGATGGCAGCCTGCGCAAGCTGATCGACGCCGAGCGTCCGCGCAGTATCGTGCTTTCGCCCGGCGATCGCTACATCGCGTACTACATTGGCCAGGCGCGCGATGAGACGCAGAACGGCATGTACGTGCTCGATATCACGCAACCGAAACCGCAGCCGCAAAGGGTGGATTTCTTCGGCAGCTATCAGTGGTGCAGCCCTACGCGCCTGTACTACGTCCCGCTCAAACTGGCGTCCGCGGGCAACGAGCTATGGCGCTATGATGCAACCACCGGCCAGAGCACGCAAATCATCGTTGCAAGCGCAGCCTCGCCGTTTAAGATCGGCAACGGCGACTGGAATGTTTCACGAGACGGGCGGCAGATCGTTTACTTCAACGGGCGCGACCACACTATCTGGCTAGCCACTTTGCCAGATGCGTGCTAAATTAGCCCCACACTTGGAAGTGGCTGAGCACATGCCGGGTGTAAACCATTGAGAAATTATCACTGAGGAGCTAATATGCTGACACTTGGCACATGGCGCGGACTGCAGGCCGCGTCGACATCACAGGGCGCATTCATCATTCTGGCGCTCGATCATCGCAACAACCTGCGCGCGATGCTGCGCCCCGGCGCACCCGACACGGTCACTTCCGCTGAGATGGCGGCGTTCAAAACCGACGTGGTCACCCACCTCGCTCCACTCACCAGCGCTGTTCTGCTTGACCCTGTTTATGGCGCGGCGCAGAGCATCGTCGCAAATGCCCTGCCAGGCCAGACAGGACTGATCATCACGCTGGACGAGACCGGCTATACAGGCCCATCCACCGCGCGCATCTCTGCAATCCTGGAAGGCTGGAGCGTTGACAAGATCAAACGCGCCGGCGCGGATGGCGTCAAGCTGCTGGTCTACTATCACCCTGACGCATCCACCGCGCGCCAACAGGAAGCGTTGATCGCGCAGGTGGCCGCTGACTGCGCCCGCAACGATATCGCCTTTTACCTCGAGCTGCTCTCGTTCTCACTCGACCCCGCCAGCAAGAAGCTGAAATCCGATGAGCGCCCGCAGGTCGTGATCGAATCCGCGCGCCGCCTGAGCAGTGCGGGCATTACCGTCCTCAAGGCCGAGTTTCCTTACGACTATGCCACGGTCTCTGACGAAGATAAGTGGCTCGGCGCGTGTCGCGACTTGACTGCCGCCAGCGCCGTGCCGTGGGTGCTCCTCTCGGCCGCTGCGCCATACG
>CAIXPS010000207.1 GCA_903921365.1 uncultured bacterium
CAGATTCACCATGTCTGCATAATTTTTATTGCACCCTAGAAATGTCGATTTACGATCCTTCCAGCAGATATACTGTGGGATGGTATCAAGGACACATTGTAACATTTCATGAGATTCTATCAGTTTCGCTTCAACGTTTTTTCTTTGAGTGATATCCGTATGGGTACCGATAAGACGTGTAGCCCGCCCCGTCGCATCTCGTGACACTGCTTTCCCTCGGCCAAGTATCCAACGCCATTCACCATTTATTGCCTGCATACGATACTCGATTGCAAAGGCATCCAAACGGTTCTCAACGCAATCCATGTTGGCTTTCAGCGCAGAGTCTCTGTCCTCTGGGTGGATAATACCCGCCCAAGAATTGAGGTGACCTGGCACATCGCTGGTCGCATAGCCAAGCATGGCTGTGTAACCGGGGCTGTAATAAACGCCCCCAGATTCTACATCCCAGTCCCAGAGTCCCTCCTTGGTAGCTTCCATAGCCAAGCTGAACCGCTCCTCACTTGTCTTGATCGCTTGCACCGCAATCTTACGTTCAGTAATATCTCTAATAGACCCATATAGTCGCGACTCGCCCAAAGAATCCCCAGCTTCACAACTAAAAAATTCACGAACATGTCGAACATCTCCGCCCTTCTGAATCAACCTGAAGTCTATTGCACCAGCATCACCTGACTTTAAGCTCAGTAGATGATGCCCTACACGCGACACATCGTCCCGATGAACCAGCGGGAGCCAACAACCATTAGTTAAAATTTCCTCACAAGTGTACCCCGTTACTTTCTCAAACGCTCCTCCTAGCCACTCAATTCTGAACGGATTCAGCGAATTTCTGACACAAGTGTGAGTAAAATCGAAGGAAAGCGAAGACAACTTGCGATAGAGTTTTTCGCTTTTTCGCAGTACTTCAAGCTCTGCTATAAGATCTTTTTTCGACTTTTCGAAATCAGACATTGTGCCTCGCATGCCAACAAATGATCTCTACCATTCGTCCTACCCAGACAAGCCTCTCGGCTTCATAGTGGCAAGCGCTTCCCCGCCAATCAAAACCACCAGTAGAGGGGCCCGTCGTCCTATCGACTTATGAAATTATAGCCAGCGCAACGTAATTCTTGTTTGTCATAATCCTACGAAGAAATGCAAGGAGGAATGGATAGAGTTATTCCCAAAATTCCACTTCAACAGCCCACACGATCAGGCAATCTTTCGAAACCGCACCCTCCTGACAGATGACCAAGCAAAGAGAGCCCAATCCCCTGAATTATCCGGCTGTACGCTTCGCTCTGACCAATTTCGTGTACCACGAGGTGAAAATCACTGTCCCGATGAGAAGCGCATACGAGATCAATTCATAACCGAGTTCCGGTAGGACTAGCCGCTCAGCTTTACCCCAGGCCAGCAGTGCGTTGATAGTGAATGCCGCGCCCCAAATCGCAGTGATAATTACGTTTGACCGAATGAATCCAGGGTCGTTCCATAGCGATTGATCAACTTGTTCCCGAGCATAATCCAGTGTGAAAGGCTTACCAATGAGAACCCCGATCCACGTAGATGCTGCGAGAAAACCACTTGCAAGGACACCCATGTAGTGAATTGTCCAACTATTTCCGTAGCCAACTACTGCTACTGTCGCATAGACAAAGAACACCAGCCCTGCCCAGAGGATCACCCCTCGGTGAATCCGAGCAATGCCCATGACGACGCATAGGGTAAATGCAATGATAAGACCTAGCTTGAGTCTGAATAAACTTCCCTGAGCAATGACCATAAAAGCCAGCCAGGGTGCGAACACTAGGATCATCTTAACGAAAGGCATTCCGGTCTCCTTCGGGAACTGCCGCTGCGACGCCAATGGGACCGTCACCGAGATAGTGGCTGGCCATGTGGTTGTCGCCACCTCGCTCTTTACGAAAGTCTCCATGGCATACGGCCAACCATGGGAACCCCCATATCGTTACAAGGCCTATACGCATACTTTATTGCGGATAGCCTGCTGTACATCGGCCAGAAGCATTGGACGGGCACAGA
>CAIXPS010000208.1 GCA_903921365.1 uncultured bacterium
AAGGGAATGCGGATGCTCAGTGTAATCTTGGCTGGATATGCCAGAATAGTACTGGAGTAACCAAGAATTTCGTGGAAGCGGTGAAGTGGTATCGCAAAGCAGCGGAGCAAAATAACGCGAACGCGCAGTATAATCTTGGCTTGATGTACGCGAATGGTCAGGGGGTAGACAAAGATGTGACGGAAGCAGTGAAGTGGTATCGCAAAGCGGCGGAGCAAGGAGACGCGGATGCTCAGAATAATCTTGGCTCGATCTACGCGAATGGTTTGACAGTTACCAAGGATGAAGCAGAGGCTGTCAAATGGTATCGGAAAGCGGCAGAACAAGGCAACGCATATGCGCAGAATAATCTCAGCCGTATGTACCTGAATGGTCGGGGGGTTGATAAAGATTTAGTGGAGGCAGTGAAATGGGCCCGCAAAGCAGCCGAGCAAGGCAACGCGGATGCTCAGTATGTATTTGGCTGGATGTACGCGAATAGCACAGGCGTAACCAAGGATGAGTCGGAAGCCGTGAAGTGGTATCGCAAAGCAGCGGAGCAAGGCAACGCGGATGCTCAGTGTAATCTTGGCTGGATGTACGCGAATGGCACTGGCGTAACCAAGGATGAGTCAGAAGCCATGAAGTGGTATCGCAAAGCGTTAGACTCTAATCCGAAGTATGCGCGCGCGTGGAATAATTTAAGTATTGCGTATGACGCACTCGGACAACACGATGATGCATTAATTGCCTACAATAAGGCAGTTGAACTCGATCCGAGTTATAGAAAGACACCGCCAGCGGAGCGGCCCAGTGAGACTGAGACGCGGGTTGCAAGGCCAACGCAAAGCGATAAGGATTTACAGGATTTGGTGGGAACCATTTTTGGCCTTGCCATCCAAGGGAATATTGAAGAGAAGATACGCAATGATAGTGAGCAACGGCTTCGACAATATGGTGGGCAAAAACTTGTGTGTCCGCGTTGTGGTGGGGTTGGCCGCATTGAGTCAAGCGATGGGTTATGGAATCCGCAATGTCAAACATGCGGCGGTACGGGATTTATCATTCCAGGTGGAAGGTAAGCAATGTTCTGCTCTAATTTGAATCACAAGTCGGCGACCAACGCGCCGGCCTCTGGAGCAAAGAAACCTCCATCACCGTCGGCGGGTACGGCGTAATGCAACTGTTTCCCATCATCCCGGCAAGTGGCCAATTAAGATGAAATCGCTGCCAAATTAAGAGTAAAGAAAGGTTAGGAATAGACTATGCCTACCGGCCTTCAGATGTATGACGCGCTGCGCACAGCGACACACAGTAAGCCTATCGGCACCACCGTTGCCGTCAACCCAATTGACGCTATTGATTTACAAAAGCTCACAGTTAGCGATTTAGTTAGTCGCGGGTTCAACACGACAAAAGCAGAGGAAGTTAGCTCTGCTCTCTTAAGAGGAGACATCGAGCCACTTGGCAGGGCGATGGGGCTGGTGCTTGAGACTAACCAAAACGTTACTGCGTTGTTTCAGAGGAGTATCTAACAGGAATCGGCAAAAACTGAACAGGTCTATAATGTACTGCCCTCAATATGAATCACAAGTCGGCGACCAACGCGTCGGCCTCTGGAGCAAAGAAACCTCCATCACCGGTGGAGGATAGACAAGTTTAAAATAGTTAATCAATAAGTAATGATGCCAGTCCAATATGTTCGCCACGGATTTGACTATAGGATAAATATGGAAATAAACGCGAAAATCACTAAAAAAGCCTTCAGCGGCGAGGCGCCTATTAAACATGTTGATTATCGTTGCGAAAGCAATGTTGTGACTGTGACGGTGACCCACGCAGACACTTGGGACTATGACATGTTGAAACCAGTAAGTTGGGCTGACCTCACCAAGAAATATCCAAACCTTGCTAAAATTTCATTCCAAGATGGGAATTGGTTACTGACAGCCGACAGAGATAGCGTCTCTTGGGAAGCAGTTCGTCAAAGATAGTACCGGCGTGCTACTCACCACTCTCTTGCTGCTACTTCGCACAACGATTTACAAAGTGCAATGGACGATTTGCGGGCAGTGGTTCTCA
>CAIXPS010000209.1 GCA_903921365.1 uncultured bacterium
ACCTCTTCTCCCCCTCACCTCCGCTCCTCCTCTCCCCGTCTCCTCTGCTCCGACCATCAGCCCGCGCGCGAGACGAGTTGCCGATGAGCTTGGACTAGACTGGTCGAAGATCAAGGGCAGCGGGCGCACTGGGCGGATCGTTGAGGCGGATGTGCGCGCAGCCGCAGAGGCGGTTCAAACAGTTGTGGCAGCTGCCGCCGTGAAAGAGAAGAGCGTGGCGCCTGTAGCAACACAAGTTGCCCCTGTTGTCGCAATATCTGGCAGTGCGACTCGCGCGCCGCTCAGTGCCACGCGCCGCGTGATCGCCGAACGCATGAGCGCGGGCGTGCACGTCGCTGCGCCAGTCACGCTGAACAGTGAAGTGGACGCCACGGAACTGGTGCGATTGCGCGAGCAGTTGAAGAATGACAAGCGCGCGCTTGCTATTCCTTCGTACACCGACCTGCTGGCAAAGATCGTCGCGCATGCCTTACAGGAGCACCCTGCCCTCAACTCGCGACTCGAAGGCAACGAGATCGTCACTGAGCGCGCGGTTCACATCGGCATTGCGGTTGACGCCGAGCGCGGATTGCTCGTCCCGGTGGTGCGCGATGCGCAGGCGAAGACGCTGTTGCAGATCGCGGCTGAGTCAGCCGGGCTGATCGCGCGCGTGCGCGAAGGGAAGGCTGGGCCGGACGAACTGCGCGGCAGCACCTTTACGATCACCAACCTCGGCATGTACGACATCGACGCGTTCTCGCCGATCATCAACCTGCCCGAATGCGCCGTTCTGGGCATGGGGCGCATCACGCCGAAACAGATCGTGACGCTGCGTTCGGGCACGATCGACGAGGTCGAGCGCGTAGCGGTGCGCCGCATGATGACGCTCAGCTTGACGTTCGATCACCGTCTTGTGGACGGCGCGCCCGCCGCCCGCTTCCTGCAACGCGTGAAGCAACTGGTTGAGCAGCCGTATCTGTGGCTGGTGTCGTGACTTGGGAGAATAGACCCATCACGAATACAGACCGCGAAGCCAAGATGGAATTCTTCGCGGTCTTTGCCCCTTCGCGTTTCAAACTCTGCTTCAGTCCTGGATGGTCCGGCGCTCGGCATCCACTTCTTCAAACCACGTCTCCAGCGCATGTAACATGGCTGACGCGCGCTCCGGGTAGACATCTGCAAGGTTCTCGCGCTCCAGCGGATCAAGCGCGATGTTGTATAGCTCCGGCGGCGGGGGCGGTGGCACGTCGCGCGGCGGGTCGGGCTTGCGGATGATGCCGTTCTCGATGAAGTGCTCCGGTTCATACATCGACACGCCCAACCAGTGGATATCGGGTGTCGCCATCGCTTCATTGATAATCGGACGCACCAGTTTCCAGTTGCCGTCGCGCATGGCCGCGTTGCATGTCGCCAGCGGCGTGTAGCGGTTCCACTGCCAGAAGCGGCGCGTCTCTGTCTTGCCGTTCTCACCACGCAACACAGGCAACACATTCACACCATCCAGCTTGAGATGCGACGGAACAGCGACGCCGGCCATCGCCAGAATCGTGGGGAACCAGTCCGTGAAATGCACCATATTGTGCAAATCGCGCCCGCCCGGCAGACCGGCCGGCCAGCGCAACAGCATCGGCACGCGAATGCCGCCTTCATACACAGTGCCCTTCGCGCCATTGAGCTGGCAATTGAAGCGCGTGGTGCAGTCGTCGCCTTCACCGCCGAACTGCGGCCCGTTGTCACTGCTGAAAAGCACGACGGTGTTCTCGTCCAGCCCATGGCGACGCAAGGCCTCCAGAATGCGGGCGACTGCGCTATCCATACGATGGATCATGCCGTACAAAGTGCTGACGCCTTTGTTGAACTTGCCAGTCTCCAGGAAGGGTCGCGCTTCTTCGGGCGGAACCTGCAGCGGCGTGTGCGGCGCGTTGAAGGTCACATGCAGGAAGAATGGCTCATCGGCATGCTTGGCATGCCCAGCGTGCCGGTCGATAAACGCTTCAGCTTCTTCGGCCCACACGTCGGTGAGGTAGCGCCCATCGCCGCGCATCACCCCGTCGCCCTTCTCCAATCGCCAGCGGTAATAGTCGTGCATACCGCCACGGAAACACACAGCCTCGTCAAAGCCGCGTTGTGTCGGGCGATAGCGCGGGTCAAACGAGCCGAGGTGCCACTTGCCCACCAGCCCGGTGGTGTATCCCGCCGCCTTCAACACATCGGCCAGCGTCGTCTCGCGCAATGCCAGCCGTTCGAGCCCGCGCCACTCCAGCGTATCGATCGAGCCGGTGCGGTGCGGGTAGCGTCCAGTCATCAATGCGGCGCGCGATGGGTTGCACACCGGCGACGCGGTGTATTGCTGCGATAAACAGGTGCTCTCGTTCTTCAGCGCGTCGAGTGTTGGTGTATGCGACAGCCCGCCGTTAAACGCGCTGAAGTCGCCGTAGCCCAGGTCGTCGGCCAGTATGAAGATGATGTTTGGTTGGGATTTTTGTGTGGTCATAATGATGATTGAGCACCTTACAAGGGCGCCGTGGCAAGATCAGCCAGGACGACCTTCTGGTCGTCGGCGTCGGCGACTTCGGCGGCAAAACGGCGCCCTTCGGCCGCGTGCTGTGCTGCGAGGTCGTGGTTGCCGGCGAGGGCTTCAGCGCGCGCCAGAGACTCGTAGGCGTAGGCGCGATAGAACGGGCCAACGCCCTCATGGGACGCGCTGGCCAGCGCCAGGTTGCCATAGCGGCGCGCATTATCCGGCTGGTTGAGCAGCGCGTAGATGCGCGACGTCTGCCAGTAACCGACCGAGTTCGTCTCATTGCTGCAATCAGGACGCTGCGTCCAGTGGTATGCGGACGCCAGGCTGAGCCGCAACATCTGCTCGTCTTCCTCGGTCGTGCGGTTGGGCTTGTCGATCAGCTCCCACGCCGCGTTGAAACAATGCGCGGCAAACCAACGATGGGCAGCGACGACATCAAAATCCGGCTCTCGCATGACATACCTCCATAGCTACGACACATCAAATGCAAACACGTGGACGCACTCGGCGCCCCAACTCTCACGGACGACGAAACGCGCACCGCGAATCAGGCGCGCCGCGTTCAGCGGCAAACGCACCAGGCGCTGGTGATTATCGCGCACCTGCGCTACGCAGGTCCAGGCGCCGTCGCCCTGCGCGTCATCCAGCACCTCGATATCAAACGCGCGCGCCATCATCGGCGGGATGCGCGCGTGGTTGCCCTTGAGCGGGGTGCTGCACGGCATGCGTTTGTGATCCTTGAGATTGCTGTCGAACGTAAAGCGGGCGCGCGACAGACGCACTGGCGCGTCGAAGCGATATTCGACCCATGCGCCCGGCGCGCCCCACCATCCGTTGTCGGCATCGCCGAGTGAGCGGTCGATCCCGCTGCGCAGTGGTTCGGGATTGCCGGCAGAGGCGGTCAGACCGGCGCGTTGTGAAAGCTCAGGGATCGGGCGCGGGCGCCACGGCAGATAGCAATCATCATCGAGCAACATCGCCTGCAACTCGCGGAGATGGGCCGAGTGAACCTCGCGCGGCGAGCATCCATAACGCACAGCCAGCGCGGCCGCGGTCCCCATCGCCTGACCCATCACGGCGCACGTCGCCATCACGCGGGTGGAACTGAGCGCCATGTGCGAGGCCGAGATGTTGCGCCCGGCAAAGAACAGGTTGTCGATATTGCGCGAATACAGGCTGCGATACGGGATGCCATAGGGCGAAGGCGCGGGATGAAAAGTGGTGGGCGGGCCGGGATAACGGAACGCTTCGGGCGGATGATCGTCCATCGTCCAACCGCCAAAAGCGACGATGTCGTCGAAGCGTCCTGCGGCATCGATATCGTTTTGGGTCAGCGTGTGGTCGCCCACATAGCGGACGTTCTCACGCTTGCCGGGCAACTGGCCGATCCACTCCAGTTCCCAGCCATGCCCGCGCCCGTCGGGGTGATTCTTGATCAAGTCCCACACGCCGAAACCGATCTTGAGCAGTTCGTCGCGCTGATCCTCCGTGCCCGCGATTGTGTCAGCCGTGCCGCCGATCTCGATCCACCAGAAGTTGTTGCCGCGCGGCATGAGCGGGCGATGCGGCAGATCCGCTTCGCTGAACTTGTGCGCCCACGCCGGCGGGATAAAGGGAACGTGCTCAGCCGCTGGAATCTCGCGCAATTGCAGCAGGATCGAGTTGCCCATCGTCTTGCGGTCGGGCTGCTCCGGCGCCAGCGACTCGCTGAACTCGGCGCGGCCTTCGCGGCCCCAGCGATACTCCGCTCCCGATATGCGCAACACCGAATCGCCGGAGCAATCGGCGAAGACCTTTGCGCGCGCGATGTGCCATGTCTGCGTCGTCATCTGCCATGCCTTGATCGACGAGATACGGGCGCCGCCTTCGGTCGTCAGGTCATTGCAGGTGCAATTGAGCAGCAGTTCGAGGCCGGGCTGGAACTTCGCCTTCTCGTAGAGAAGGGCGTCCCATAACGGATACTTGAGCGACTCGTTGCGATGATAGTTGTCCAGCATGATCTCTTCGAGGATGCCGGTCTCCTTGTTGTCCGCGCCATGCGCGCCGCAGATCCACATGCGAATCTCGGACGACGCGTTACCGCCCAGCACGGCGCGGTCGTTCATCAACAACACCCGGGTGCCATGACGCGCCGCTGCGATCGCTGCGCACAACCCTGCCATGCCGCCGCCGACGACGCACAAGTCCACGTCATGTTCGATCACGTCAAACGCCGTGCGGCGTTCGCTTGTCCCTGCGCGTGTGTATTGTTTCATCATGTCTATCCTAATCCTTCCTAATCCTTGTGAAGGTTATACGCCAATCAACACCATCGAAAGACGACCCTTCGCAAGGTTTCCTGTCATGGCTTTGCATCCCTTAGGACTGCACAGGGCGCGCCTGGGGTTCCCAGTTGAGCAGACGCCTGGCTTTGGACATATTCATGATCTTGTTCTCGTAGTCGCCGCTGATCATGAAAGCCTGGAAGCCGTTGCGGTATTCAAGCGCCCCGAGCATTGCGCCAGCCACATCTTCGGCCTCGGTCGCGATCCACGGCTTGCCAATGCGCGCCTGCGCCAGCCACTTGTCGCGCGGGGTCGGCAGGCACAGGCGCAATGCGTTCACGCTCATGCCATGGAGCACCCACGCGTTGCGGCAGACTTCCTCGCCCATGCGCTTGGTAATCCCATAGACGCCGCGCGCGTCGGGCGGCATGTCCTCATCGAAGAAATAACGGGTATCCAGCGCGCCGTCATACACCGACATGCTGCTGCAATGTACCGCGTGGGCAACCCCTGCGGCGCCGGCGGCATGCAACGCCAGGAATACGCCTTTGACGTTCAAATCAAATGCGGATTCGGCATACGGGATTTCGGGGCCAGACAACATGCCCATCACCATGTATTGCACGGCGTCCATGCCCGCCGCCGCGGCCTTGACGGCTTCATAGTCTAGCACGCTGCCGTGGACGTATTCCACCTCTGGGTGCGCAGGCGGATTGAGGTCGAATACTCTGAGAGTGTGGCGCTGCTTGAGATACGGTAGAACCAACGAACCAACGAGTCCCGAACCGCCGATGACGAGCACTTTCATGTTGAACCTCCCTGGTCGAAATTGCAAGGGCTACCTTGCAAGTGTTGGATAGATTGTATGCACTTACGGAATTCGAATATACTTCACTCCTAGCCGGTCGTCGGGGAGAGAGCCGATCACTGCAACAAAAGAAGAGGAGATTGAGAATAGATGGCTAACAAAAACGCCAAGCTGCCCGGTGCGCAGAAGA
>CAIXPS010000210.1 GCA_903921365.1 uncultured bacterium
AGTAAAAGGGCGGGTAGAGGGGCAAGCGCGGAGGTCGCGAGCACTGTCGTCGAGACAGCCGCCGTTTTTGAGAGTGCTGCGCCGGGCTGGACGGTGAGCGGCAATGAGAGCCCGACCAGCGCCGGCTCTCCCTGGGCGTGCACGGGGAGCGGGGCGCCGAGCAGCGCCGCAATCGTGGGGGCAACATCGACCGCTTGAATCAGCCCCTGGCTACGCGCGGCGACGCCCGCGCCGGCCATGACGAGCGGGGTCATCGCCACGTCGGGTTCCCCGCCGCCATCTCCATTCGGGCTGGGCAGCCCGCGATCTGACAAGACGACAAGCGCGGTGGTGGTGAGATCAAGCCCGTCAAGGAGGGTCTTGATGCGCGAGTCCGTTATCGCGGTCGCGGCTGCGCTGTTGCCGGAGTTGTCGTTGACCGTGTCTTCGAGCGCGGTCAACTCGATGCAGATCAATTGCGCGGGATTCTGATGATCCCTGAGAACTTCGAGCCCGATGCGCGCGGCGTCGTCGTCGCGGTGCGCGATTTCCGGGTTTTCCACAACCTCAAAGCGCTGCACCTCGGCGCTCAGTGTGTCGCCCAGTGATTGCGAACCGACGACGGCGGCTACCCCGCCCGCCAGTTGGAATTCGCGGAAGATCGAACTCGCGCCGGAAACGCGTCCGGGTTGATTCGTGGTGATGCCGTGAATCTCGGCGGTTGCGCCGGAGGTAAGGGTTGTCCAGGCGGGCACGCGATAGGTCGGTGGTTCGTTCTGGATGATGAAACTCCCGCCCTTCTCGCGCAGGCCGTTCAACGTCGGCATCTGGCGCGACGCGTCCAGCCGCAGTCCGCGCACGAGCACAACCATGACCGTTGCAGCGGGCGCCTGGCGCGCCGGGCCGGACGGCAGATCGGCCAGATAGGGGCTGCGGTAATCGCGGTAGCTGATCCACAGGTTGTTGCGGAAGCCTTCAACCAGGGTGGCAAAGATTGTTAATGTCACTACCAGGATCAGACCAATGAGTCGTCGCATGGGTTAAGTATATGGGTTTGATGTCAGGGTAGGGGCAATCCTTTACGGTTGCCCACGGTTGCCCAAGGTAAGTCTCTTTGGCGGTCTAGTATAGAATCCAACTATGCATACGAAGCAAGACTTTTTGTCATTGTCAGATCTCACTGCCATCGAACTTGCTAACTTGCTGGCGCTGGCCGTTGAGTTGAAGCAGGAATGGAAGTCAGGCGGCAATCAGCCTGTACTTAAGAACAAGACGCTTGGCATGGTTTTTACCAAGCCGTCGCTGCGCACGCGGGTGTCTTTCGAGATGGGGATGCGCCATCTGGGCGGTCACGCCATGTATATATCGCCCGATGAGATTCAACTTGGCAAGCGTGAAAGCGTTCCCGATGTGGCGCGCGTGCTTTCGCGTTATGTGGACGGCATCATGGCGCGCGTGTTTGCGCACGCGGATGTCGTGGCGCTTGCACAGTATGCGCGCGTCCCGGTGATCAACGGTTTGTCGGATTACACCCATCCGTGCCAGGGGCTGGCGGATCTGTTGACGATTCTTGAGTATAGGGGCGCCATCAAAGGGTGCACGATCGCCTATGTCGGCGACGCCAACAATGTGGCGAACTCGCTGGCGTTTGGCGGCGCATTGCTGGGCGCACATGTCGTGATCGGGGCCCCGGAGGGCTATCAGCTGAGAGAGGATGTGGCGAAGCGCGCAACGGCATTGGCCGCAGCAAACGGCGGCAGCCTGGTTCAGGTGACCGACCCGCGCTCGGCGGTCGAAGGCGCCGACGTGGTCTATACCGATGTGTGGACGAGTATGGGGCAGGAAGCCGAGGCCGCGCAACGCGCCAAAGTTTTCCCCCCGTTCCAGATCAACGTCGCGCTCATGGCGTTGGCGAAGAAAGATGCGATGGTGATGCACTGCTTGCCCGCGCATCGCGGCTATGAGATCACCGACGAAGTGGCCGACAGCCCGCAATCCGCGCTGTGGGATCAGGCCGGCAACTGAATTACGTCGACTACAGGGC
>CAIXPS010000211.1 GCA_903921365.1 uncultured bacterium
ATCTTCACCATACTCTCGGCTTGGCTATCAGGCGTCTACGCTGTAAGCCTGATGTCGTTTCTTCATTCTTCGCTGGTGCCGGATTGCCTATATAAAGGTTTAGCAATTTAATGGACGATCAGTAAAGAGAAATGGCAATACTCACCGTCGAGTTTCGAAGCGAGGCGCTTGGCAAAGCGACTAAGATCAAGGTCATCATTAACCAGAACGCCAAGCCGCCGTACCCCACGTTTTATCTGTTGCACGGCCTGTCGGACGACGAGTCCGCCTGGTCGAGCAACACCTCATTAGAGCGTTACGCGAAGGATTACCCGTTCCTGATCGTCATGCCGGACGGCGCGCGAAGCTGGTATTGCGATTCCAAGCTGGGGGCGTATGAGTCCTATATGACAAAGGAACTAGTCGAGTTTGTGGGCAAGCTGTTCCCCACGCGTAAACAGGCGCGCTATCGGGCGATTGGAGGGCTGTCGATGGGCGGCTATGGGGCGCTCAAGCTGGGGTTGAAGTTTCCGAGGGTGTATGGCTCGATCACGGCCCATTCCGCCGCGGTGGGTTTTATGCGCTGGGCGCCGACGGCCACCGATATCTCCGAGACGCCGGTGTTGCTGGATGGCATGGATATCGCGGCGAACGACCCCTATGAACTGGCGCTCAAAGTGCCGGAGAAAAGTCGCCCGCATATCTACTTCGATTGCGGACGGCAGGATTTCCTGTATGAAGACAACCAGAACTTCGACGCTCTGTTGCGCAAGAACAAGATACCGCACACCTACCAGCGCTTCGAAGGGGCGCACGAGTGGTCGTACTGGGATACGCATATCCAGGACGCGCTCAAGTTCCATATGAAGGTGATGGAGCTCTGAGGAGGAGAAAAGGAGAGGGGGAGAAGGGGAGAGACGGTACACCCTGCAGGTAGAGGGTGTACCGAGATTGCGGTGTTAGCGGAAGTTTTCGAGTAGCTCGATGAGGACGGCGAGGCGGGGGGCGCCGTCAAGGTAGGCGTAACGGCCGCCGGTGTAGTCGCCCTTCTGGACGAGCGGGACTCCATGTGTTGTTAGTGTGGCGATGTGGTCGTCCATGCCTTTGACGACAAAGGCGATGTGATGCACCCCTTCGCCGTGTTCATCCAAAAACTCCTGCCAGGTGCTTGGCGCCCCGATCGGTTCGATGAGCTCAATAGTCACCTGACCGAAGTTTATAAAGGCAAGTTTGGCCCTCGCCTCGGTGGGCTCACCCATAAAACGGGTATGCGCCTTGTCCAGACCGTCGGTGATTTGAACCGACGGGACTGGGACGCCAAAGACCTCCGCGTAGGCGCGCGCTGTCTTTTCGATATCGCGAATGACGATGCCGATCTGAGTCACTGTCGTCGTGCCGATGCCGGGCTGGCTTGTTACTGTTGTCTCTGCCATTTTGAGTTCCCCTGTGTGAATTCCTCCCGAACATTATAGCTTCCTGAGAGTTTTGCGTTTACTCTTGACATTTGAGGCTGACGCGCTAAAATCTAGTCATGAATAGTCAATACTGACTAATCAGTATTGTATAGTCAAAGGTGGAAGAGTGGAGCGAGAGTTATTGTTGCTTGGGTTGTTGCGCGCGCACGGGATGCACGGATACCAACTGTTGGAATTCGTTGACACCCAGATGGCGTTCTGCGTCGACCTGAAGAAGCCAACGGCCTATTTTCTGCTGGATAAGATGGCGGCGGCTGGCTGGATCAGTTTTGAGCAAGGGCAGGAGGGCAATCGCCCCCCTCGGCGCGTCTACCATATTACGCCGGAGGGAGAAGTGGTGTTCCAACGACTGTTGCGCGAGAACCTCGCCAGTTATGCGCCGACGCGGTTTGCAACCGATATTGGCCTGGCCTTTGCTGACGTGTTGTCAAAGCCGGAGTCGGCCCATTTGCTCGAACAACGGCGTATTGCTGTGCAGGAGCAGCTCACGGCTGCGCAGAATGCCCCGCCGCATCCAGGCGGCGTGCAGCTCATTATTGAGCACCAGATACACCATCTGATGTCCGAATTGCAGTGGCTGAACGACGTGATTAAGAGAATGCAGATTCAGATAGCAGGTTCATAAGTTGTCAGAAATTCAGGTGATTTTGAGTCAATAAAGTTGGAGGAAATACGATGGAAATACTGTTAACGATTCATGGTTTGGTTCGCTGGCTTGTGGTGATTCTTGGCATTGTGACGATTGTCAAACTGTTCATGGGCGTCGTCCAGAAGTCGCAGTTTACGAAGCTGGATCGCCAGTTGACGATGTTCTTTGGCATCGCAATGGATATACAGGTGCTGCTGGGCATCCTTAACCTGGTATCTAATGTAATGACTCGCACCTTTGAACGCGACGATATGGAGCACGCGTTCATGATGGTCCTGGCGTTAGTCGCAGTCCACCTGCCCGCAGTATGGCGCAAAGCCCCCGACTCAGTGCGTTTCCGCAACACATTGATCTCATACGTTGTTGCGTTGATCTTCATTTTTATCGGCGTAGCACTCCTGGGCGCGTGGGGCAAGATTGCCTGATTGAAAGGGAGCAAAAACTAAATGGCTAGAAAAAGAGAGAACACCGCGGCATCAACCAGCCCGGAAGCGAAACTGGATTTTCAGCGCATCCTGCCGATCTTTGTGATCGTGCTGGTTGACCTGCTGGGTCTGACAATCATCGTGCCGCTGCTGCCGCTGTATGCGGCGTCGTACGGCGCAAACGCGCTGATCATCGGCATCCTGGGCGCTACTTACCCGGTCATGCAATTCATCGGCGCCCCCGTGCTGGGACGGCTGTCCGATCGGTTCGGACGCAAACCCATCCTGATGGTTAGCCAGATCGGCACGTTTGCCGGATTTATCCTGATGGGTCTATCGGGCAACATCTGGCTGCTGTTCGCCGCGCGCATCATCGACGGGCTGTCCGGCGCTAACATCTCGACCGCGCAGGCCGCCATTGCGGACAGCACGACTGAGAAGACGCGCACGCAGGCGCTCGGGCTGATCGGCGCCGCGTTTGGGATCGGCTTTACGATCGGGCCGGTGATCGCATTTGCCTCGCTGGCTGCCAGCGGCAACAACTATCACGTCCCCGCATTTGTTGCAGCGGCGTGTTCGCTCGGTTCGTTCCTGTTGACTGCGTTCTGGTTCAAAGAGACACTGCCGGCGGAACGACGCGGGAAGGACGCGCACCGGGCTGCCGTGTCGTTTGGCTCAATGGTGAAGGCGATCAGCATTCCGCAGGTCGGCTTCCTGCTCGTGCTCATGTTCGTGCAGCAGTTTGCGTTTGGTGGGTTCGAGAACATGTTCTCACTCTTCAGCCTCAGCCGGCTGGGTCTGAATGCGTCGGGGAACGCGGTGATCTTCGTCTTTCTTGGCATCCTCATCACGGTGATCCAGGGCGGTCTGATCGGGCCGTGGAGCCGCAAGTACGGGGATCGCTGGTTGATCTACATGGGGCTTGCGACGCTGGCCGCCGGGCTGTTCTTCATGGCGATTACGCCGAATCAACCGGTGCCATGGTATTCGAAAGCTGCGATCACGGCGGAACTGACTTCCACGCAGACGTCGCCTGGTGAAGTCTCTGCGGCAAAATCGGTGCAGGTCGCGCTTCCCGAAGATGGCAACACCGGCGCTCTCGGCATCATCTGGATCGTCATTGCGTTGATACCCGCAACGATTGGCGGTGGTGTGCTCTCGCCGGCGATCAATAGCGCCATCACGAAACGCGTGTCACTCAGCGAGGTCGGCGGGATGCTGGGACTTTCGGCGGCGTTTGTCAGTCTGGCGAACGCGCTCGCGCCGCTGATCGGCGGGGCAGTGTTCCAGGTGCTGGGATCCTCCGCGCCCTTCCTGTTGTTTGCTTTGCTGGCTGGCGTGATGTGGGTGCTTGCGCGGCGGCAGGTGAAGGAACAGCCGCAACGACAGGGCGAGGCGGCGCCTGCGGCGGTTGGGACGCCGGCACACTGAGGCGAATGGCTGTCGAATAACTAACTTGCACCGGTCATATACCGGTGCAAGTTTCTTGTAAACAGTCAAGCGGCAGTATCGGCCGCATTCTCCGCTAAACGCCCGATCAACTCCGCCGTGTTCTGCAGGATTAAGTCCGCACCGGCCTTGCGCAACTCATCCTCGCGACCGAAGCCGCACAGCACGCCAATGGCCTGCGCCCCGGCAGCTTTCGCGGCGCGCATGTCCACAGTGGTGTCGCCAATCATCAAGCAGGCATCGGGTGCGACGCCCATTTGTCGCGCCGACCATATGACAGGATCGGGGAACGGCTTGGTGTACTTGCACGTATGTGCAGTGGCTATAGCCTTGAAGAATGGCAGCAGGTTGAACTGCCGCAGGAACCCCAGCGTGGCTTCTTCGTGACGCGCGCTGATGATCGACAGCGGGTATCTCTGGGAAAGCGCCTGAACGGTCTCGACGACATGCGGCACCAACAACATGCGCGCAGGATGCCTGACGACCCCGACACGGTGGGCTCGTTGCAGCAGACGCGAGACTGCGATATCAAATCCTAATCGCTCGGCCTGGGTGTACAGATACGTGGCGGGCGATTCCATTGCCATGATGACCCGCCGGGAAAACCCGCGCGCATCGCGACGCGGGAAAGCGAAACGGATGGGGCGCAGCCAACCGGCGAGTTGCTCGACGTACTGATCGTCGGTGTCGCGCAACGTTCCATCGACATCGAAGCATAAGGCGCGGACGCGGGTGAGATCAATTACCACGTGTTGCGATGGATGCGCTCATCAAGCGGCAACCGAGTAGCCGGTTTGAAATCATCGCCGAGGTAGTATGCGACAGGGAGCAGTGCGACCTGCGTAACTGTGCCAGGAATGCCCAGGATATCGCACACCTCGCGCTCATAGCGCAGGTGCAGCGTCGTCCAGGCGGAACCAAGGCCGCGCGCCCGCAATGCCAGCATCAACGACCACGTCGCCGGCAGGATCGACCCGTAGGTCGCGGCCTGCGCCATCTGCCCGGCATTCTCCACGCGCCCTTCGATGCATGGAATGATCAGCACCGGCACTTCGTGCATGTGATCCGAGAGATACTGCGCCGAGTCGCGCACGCGCAACGCCTGCGCCACCCGCGGATCGGATCGATCGGGTTCCGGCTGACCCGCCGGCGGCGTTGCGTAGAGCGTGAATGAACGCTGGTAACAGCCCGCAACGGCGGCGCGCTGTTTGGCGTCGGTCACGACAACAAAGTGCCAGCGCTGCGAATTGCTGGCCGAGGGCGCCTGTATCGCGATCTGGATGCACTCGTCGATGACGGCGTCCGGGACGGGGCGGGTGAGGTCGAGGCGCTTGCGCACACTGCGGGTGGTCGAGAGAAGATGATCAACTGTATTTAGGTCCATGCACACATGATACGCGATACCTGCGTTAAGTTGGGCTGCCGTTTTGGATGCTGGCGCCGTTGCCAAGGTCAAAGTCATCAATGACACTCCCGTCCGTCAGGCCATCATCGAGCTCGAACGCGACTGAACACGCTGACTCGCGTCCCGATCAACCGACACGGGCACAACCAGAAGTTAGCCCGGGCGCTAACAGCCTCTCTTGCACTTCCTCTGTTTTTTTCTTCGAGAAGATACTATATTACGGTACTATTGCTGACGCAATACTGTATCACTTGTGTTGTAAAAATGTTGGCACACATTCTGGGTATCGTTATTATGTCAGTATAAACAATCATGCAGTTGTTAATAGTGATTTCAGTATATGGTTAACCATTGCACACTGGATCTTACATTAGCATTGTCGAAGGAAGAGTGTGTTTTATCGTACGCAATAATGACAAATGTCACTTGTCTAGTATGAGAGGTTGCTTATAGTGTGCTTATAATAATTTCCGCGTAGATAAAGAGTGGTCACATTCAGAGCGTCAAAGTGGTGTCGAAGGTGCTGAAGTGAAGTTTGTGACCGAGAGGGACTTGCCGCAGCCGGGCACTTTCGTTACGACAACGTAACTACTCAGGCATGCATGTGGCGTTTTCACATATGACCACCGCCACAAGTGCTGTTTTTGTATTCATTTCAACGCAAACCATGACACGTACGAAGGTTCCTTTTGGCCAAGAATGGCTACAGGTGGGCATACCATTGTTGGCGCACCCATATGTGGCGGTAAATCGGCCTGAGTAGTAACACGACAACATAGGAGGATCGTGGACTGAGACGACAAACCGTGATGAGGATCAGTTTTTTGGTGCGCGCGGCATTTTTAGCCGAGGGCGGCATGTGACGTTATGCCGGATGCATACAACGGATCAGAGTCAGGACGACTTGCTTGAGGTCGTTCTAAAGAAAGGAGACAACTTATGCTTCGTCGGTTGATAATCAACGCTACTATTTCTCTTGGCGTGCTTGCATCCATGATCGGAGGCACAGTACAGGTCAGCGCACAAGCGCCGAGCCCTTCTCAGTTTGACGTGGCCTGGTCCACCCTCCAAAAAGGGCTCGCCCAGACAAGTATCCAGTCCTCAATGAAATCCATGGTGGGCGCAAGCAAGTCTACCGGCGCCGGCCGGATGCGCGCGATGACCATGGCCGAAAGAAAAGCTGCCGCGTTGCGCCAACCGGGCAGCAGCACCGGCGTGACCGAGCGGTTTGCCGGCATTAACCCTGCTACGGCGGCGCACAGCCCGCTCAAACAAGCGACCGGTTCCATCACTGTCGCAGGCATGAAGGCGCCTGCTCGCCGCCCCAGCGCCACACGTGGCAGTGTTGTCCTGGCCGATCCGGATTACTTCGGCAATCCCAACTGGGCTATCAGCCCGCTGCCGACCATCGATAACGCCGGGAATGTCACCGGCGGCATGCGCAAGTTTGTCGATACCTTGCCCCAACTCAGCCTGCCGACGACAAACACAGTAACCGGCAACAACCTTGGCCAATACATTCCTGTTGCCGACGCCGACACGACGTCGTTTTCGGGCACTAATGCGGTTTCACCAACAATCCCCGCAGCCGATTATTATGAGATCGGTCTGGTGGAGTATCGCGAGCAATTGCATTCCGATCTGCCCGCGACACTGCTGCGCGGCTATGTGCAAATTGAGACGCCATACACCACGCACAGCAAGCATGTTCCTTTGCTTGACACAAACGGAATTTCGCTTAAGAATCCTCGCACGAACGCCCCTCTCTTTGGCGTTGACAAGCCCAGTTACCTGGGGCCGGTCATCCTCGCCACCAAAAATCGCCCGGTGCGCGTCAAGTTCACCAACTTCCTGCCCACCGGCGCGGGCGGCGAACTGTTTATCCCAACCGATACCACCTACATGGGCGCCGGCGCAGGGCCAGATGGCACGCCCTACACCGAGAACCGCGCGGATCTTCATCTGCACGGCGGCAATAGCCCGTGGATCAGCGATGGCACGCCTAACCAGTGGACCGCGCCTTTTGGCGAAACCACGAATTATCCGAAAGGCGTCACCGTCGGTTATGTGCCCGATATGTGGTTTGACGCTTCAGGAAATGCGCTCGCCGCGTGCTCACAGCAGATCACCTGCACCGTTCCCGGCGCTTCCACCAACCCGGGCAATGGTTCGTTGACCTATTACTGGACAAATCAGCAGGGTGGGCGTCTGATGTTCTACCACGACCATTCTGATGGCACGACCCGTTTGAACGTGTACGCTGGTGAAGCAGCCGGTTACCTGTTGAATGCGCCCGCTGAGGAAAACCTGCTGGCCGACGCCACTGTTCCCGGCGCCATTGGCGATGGCTCGACCGTGACGCATACGGCGGACCTGGCGCACGTGATACCGCTTGTCATTCAGGACAGAGGCTTTGTCCCTGATGCCGGCCAACTGGCCGCCCAGGATCCAACGTGGGACACCGTGCAGTATGGCGCCAAGGGCAACCTGTGGTTCCCGCACGTCTATACGCCCAACCAGAACCCCGCTGACCTGACCGGCGCCAATGCCTTTGGCCGCTGGGACTACGGGCCGTGGTTCTGGCCGCCCCAGGATCCGACCACGCTGGTCAGCCAGCCGTATGAGTGCAGCAGTGCCTTCTATCCTGATCCCACCGCTATCGCTTTCCCGCCGCTGGTTTGCCCCGGCATCCCCAACCCCTCCGGCGTGCCCGAAGGCTTTATGGATACGCCGCTCGTGAACGGCACAGCCTTCCCGTCCGTGTCCGTGGATCCGGCGGCTTATCGTTTCCGCATCCTCAGCGCCGGCAATGACCGCACCTGGAACCTTGGCCTGTATGTGGCAGACCCGTTGCGCATCGCCTTAACGAACGGTGGTAGCGGTTACTCGATTACCCCAACTGTCGTGATCTCGCCTGTCGGCAGCGATGCCGGCGGCGCCACCGCCACAGTACGCTTGTCGAAGGGCGCTGTGACTCAAATCCTGATCACCACCGTGGGCGCTGGTTATAACACCGCGCCGAACGTCACCATCACTGATACCGGCGCCGGTGTTGGCGCCACCGCCAACGCGGTAATTGATCCGATCACCGGCCAGGTGATCCGAGTTGATATGTCGAGCGTAGGCTCCGGTTACACCGCGCCGGTCGTCACTATCGACCCGCCGGCCGGCTGTGTCAGCGGGTGTGTCACTGCCCAGGGCAGCGCTGTCGTCGTTCCGTCAGGCACATTGATAGGTATCGGTGTCGCTAACAATGGCGCGGTGTGGACAGCTAACCCGGTTATCAGCATCGTGCCTGCGCCTGGTGATGTCACCGGCGCCGGCGCTAAAGCCATCGCATCCGTCAACACGGAAGTCAAGATGGTGGATGCGGCGCCGAATGGCGATCCTGGCCGATTGCCCGACTGCGCCATTAACCCCGGCCAGAGCGGCGCGCAACTCGCGATGGCTACTCTTGACCAGAATGGCAATCCGATCAACGGCACCGGCCTGGACACCAACTGCTGGCCTGCCACATACCCGACCGATGGCCGCGACGGTGGCGTGCCCGATCCGACCACCGCCGGCCCGCCGATCATCCAGATTGGCACCGAGGGCGGTCTGTTGCCGGCCGCAGTGGTCATCCCCTCGACGCCAAATGGTTATGAGTACAACCGTCGCAGCATTACGGTGCTCAACATATGGACGCACGGCCTGTTGCTTGGCCCAGCCGAGCGCGCCGACGTCGTCGTCGACTTCTCCAGGTTCGCGGGCAAGACGCTCATTCTGTACAATGATGCGCCCGCGCCCGTCCCGGCATTCGACAGCCGCACCGATTACTACACAGGCGACCCCGACCAGACGTTGATGGGCGGCGCGCCGACCACGATGCCCGGCTATGGCCCTAACACGCGCACTGTGATGCAGATCAAAGTGGCCGCGACTGCTGCCCATCCGAACGTCGTCCCGTTCAAACTGAAGAGCTTGACCACGGCCCTGCCGAACATCTTTGCGGCGACCCAGGACCAGATCATTCTGCCGGAACCTGGTTATCCAGTCGCCAATGGTGGCGGGGCGACTAACTACGCCCGCATCCAGGATACGACGATCCCCAGTTACATCGGCACTGGCTCGTCATTAGGTGGTTTGTACCTGACCGCCGGCGGCGACCTGTATACAGCGGTTCCAACCGTCACCGTCAATGGCGGCGGCGGCCAGGGCGCCAAGGCAGTGGCTACACTGATGCCGGCGCCGGTTGCCAGCTTCAAAGTGACAGTGGCCGGCGCCGGTTACATCACCGCGCCGCTGGTCACCATCAGCGGCGGCGGCGGGGCCGGCGCGCAGGCGACCGCTGTCCTCAGCCGCACCTCGATTTCCGCCATCAACATCATCAGCGGCGGGGCCGGGTATTCCGGCGTGGTTTCTGTCACGATCGGCGCGCCGTCAGCTGGCGGCGTCCAGGCGACTGCGACAGCTACCATATCTAGCAAGAAAATCAACAAGATTACCATTGTCAACCCCGGTTCGGGTTACCTGTCTATCCCGTCGGTGCTGGTTACGCCGCCGGGCGGATGCGTGTTGAACACGAGCACCTGTATCCGCGCGACTGCCAGCGCGGTGTTGTCGCCAACGGGCGTCGCCAGCCTGAACCTGGTGTCGGGCGGCATCAACTACACCTCAGCGCCGACAGTAACGCTGACGGCTCCGCCTGGAAATGTCGCCGGCCGTGTGACCGCAGCCGCCAAAGCCGTTATGGCCGGCGTGCCGGTTGCTAGCGTCACGATGACGTCAGGCGGCGCCGGTTACAAGTACCCGGCAACGATATCGTTTGTCCGCGGCGTGGGCGATACGACGGGCTATGGCGCGACCGCAGCGCTGATAGCGCCCCAGGTGCCGTTGCAGGCCAAGACGATTCAGGAATTGTTCACGCTGGACTATGGCCGCATGAACGCCACGCTGGGTGTGGAAATTCCGAAGACCAACTTCAACGTCCAGACGACGATTCCGTTGGGTTATCAGGATCCACCCACCGAGATACTACAAGATGGCCAGGTGCAGATATGGAAGATCACGCACAACGGCGTGGACACGCACTTCATCCACTTCCATCTGTTCAACGTGCAGGTCATCAACCGCGTTGGCTGGGATGGCGCGATCAAGGCGCCGGACGTGAACGAACTGTCCTGGAAGGACACCGTGCGGATGAACCCGCTGGAAGACATCATCGTCGCGCTGCTGCCGTTGCATCAGAACCTGCCGTGGGATCTGCCCAACAGCGTGCATCTGCTGGACGTGACGCGTCCGGCCGGCTCCACGATGGGTTTCAGCAACATCGATCCTGCGAACAACCCGGTGACCGTGGTGAACAAAGTGGTGAACTTCGGTTACGAGTATGTGTGGCACTGCCACATCCTGGGTCATGAAGAGAACGACATGATGCGCCCCATGATTCTGGGTGTGCCGCCAAGACAGCCGGGCACGCCGGTGGTGTCCCTGACTGGCACGGGCGCAGCCCGACGACCGGTTGTCAAGTGGGCCGACAACTCGCTCAACGAGACCAGCTTCACGGTTCAGCGCTCGGCCAACGGCGGCACGACGTGGATCACACCGACGATCGGCGTGGTCGGGCAGAACGTGACGGTTCTCACCGATACGACGGCAGTTACTGGCATGGGTTATCTCTACCGGGTGGTTGCTAACAACCTGGTGGGCGACGCGACGGTGTACGCAGCCCCGGCGGTCGGGTACCCGAGCGCGAACTTCCCTTCTGCGTCAACGGCGGCGTCAACAGTGATTACGCCTTAACCGCACAGCTGGCCTCCGGCATCCCTGTGCAGGGATGCCGGAGCGAATCCTCTTTGAGGATGATGCGATAGCCCAGCCATTCAACTTTCAGAGATGGGTCTTGATTGGCGACTGTCGTTCATGGTGTGTTTTACAGGAGAAGCAAAACATGACATCAGGCGCGTTACGGAGCCTGCTATTGATGGGAATAGCGGCGGGGCTGCTGGCTTTTGGCGGCGCGCAGTTATATGCCCTGGCAGAAACTTCCAGCGCTGTCGCCCTTTCGCTGGGGGCAAAGGAGGCAGCAGGGCAAAGCCAGGCAACAGTTCGGGCCGGCTCTCCCGTCGCTGTGCCCGGCACTGCGTACACTGTGACCGGCATCCTATATACCCAACCCGTCACCATCAGTGGATCGATTTGGCCCTCCGCGTTGATCACACCGCCTCTTCCTGACAACGGCTGGTTTGTCTGGGATGACTTTACTTTGGCGACCACTCATACGATCACCGAAGTGGACTGGATCGGTGGCGCGGTTGCCCCCGCAACAGCCGTGGATGATTTCCAAGTGTCGTTTTATACATCCACTGCTAACAATACGCAACCTTATGTTTTCAGCCCGCTAGTCAGTTACATGGGTGGCGGCGCTATCAGCCGGGTCTTTTATGGTAGTCACTTATTAAATCAGTTTAACAGTTACGCGTTTACGCTGCCCACGCCATTTACGGCGACAGGCGGCGAGAAATACTGGGTGCAGATCGAAGCGTATCAGGCGACAGGCCCGGACTGGGGCATCGCCACGGGGACTGGCGGTAATGGAAAGCATTTTCTGGGCACGCCAAGCAACACAGGCGGAATTGTCTATTCAGCGCCGGGTAGAGATACCGCGTTCACATTGTTGGGACCTGTGGTTTTCGATCGCTGGTCCTATCTGCCGCTCATAGTTCGTTGACGAATAGGCAAATCTATAGGCGGATCATTTTATAGTGAGAGTAGTTTCCAATGAGAATATTACGCAAGGCTAATTTATTTAGATCAGTGTTGGCAATTGGGATGACATGTGCCGTGTTTGGCATGTCAGCGCCGACGATGGCAGCGGCGGCATCACAGGGCCGCGCAGTCCTATTTACCGCTGCTGGGCCTGCCGAGGCGCAGCAGAAAGCTGTCGCGATTGCCGTCGGCGATTCTCATAGTTGCCTTTTGACGGCGGACAGCGTGGTTGAGTGCTGGGGTAGCGATCTCAATGGTCAACTGGGCGATGGACAGAGTGGCCCTGCCGCGTTCAGCACATCGCCAGTTCAGGTTTCCGGTCTGGTCAGCCCGACGGCCATCGCCGCCGGTGGTAACTTCACCTGCGCCTTGCAGGCCGATGGCACGGTGATGTGCTGGGGCAACAACACGTATGGACAACTGGGCACCCTGGAACCTGGCATCAACATCACGACACCGGTCAGCGTCGCCAACTTGACGAACGCCACCGCCATCGTCGCGGGTCTGGCGCACGCCTGCGCGCTCGCAAATGGCAATGTGTACTGCTGGGGGCGCAACGATTACGGCGAAATTGGCGCTGGCTATACATGCCAAGGTTCTAATCATTGCACTTACCCCACGCCATCTCAGGTAAGCGGACTGAGTGGCGTGACGGCCATCGCCGCTGGTGGGTATCATACTTGCGCCCTGGTGTATGGCTTTGTGGAGTGCTGGGGGCGTAATTTTTACGGCGAGATTGGCAATGGCGCTCATGGCGCCAATGTCCTGACGCCGACATACGCCACCGGCCTCGGCGGCGCTACGGCCATCGTGGCCGGCGCCTTCCATACCTGTGCGCTGACGTCTGAAAGTGGTGTGCAGTGCTGGGGTTCAGACGCTAATGGTCAGATCGGCGATAACCTGCTATCGCCGAACGCGATGGCGCTGGCGCCGACCGACGTGATGTCCATGACATCCGGCATCACTGCCATCGTCAGGGGCGGAAACCATTCCTGCACAATTACCTCAAGCGGCGGCGCCAGATGTTGGGGTTCCAACTCCGACGGCCAGCTTGGCATTGGCACTGATACCAATCCAGTGGAACCGATTGCAGTTGATGTCAGTGGTTTGTCTTCGGGCGTGGTTGCGCTCTCTGCAGGGCCTTTGAGCAACCAGCACACCTGCGCTTTGTTGTGGACCGGCGGCGTCAAGTGCTGGGGCAGCAATGTGTATGGTCAGCTTGGTTATGGCGGCCCTGGCGGGGAAGTAACCGACAGCTATGTGCCGATCGATGTCGAGGGCTTTGCGATTCCGATCTATGTTACTTACATGCCACTCATATTGGCGGAAACATCACAACCGTAGTCGCGTAACGACACAAACCTTGCGAGGGGCTAAGAGGCAGGTTAACTGTCTGGTTGGCAACCCTCGCAAGGCGTGAATGTGTTGCTTATTGCGTCTGTGCTGGCGCGGTAAGGAGGTGGGAATGTCAAGAAGGTTATTACTGACGTCGTTTACCATGGTTATGGCCGTCCTGGCGACTTCGTGCGGGGGGAGCGCCTTTAGCACTGGATCAGATGCCTCTAGATCAACCGCGGCGGTTGCCGGCAATCAGACGCCTGGGCAGGCGCTGACGCCATCGCCGGCAGTCTTGAAAGAACTCAACAGTGATTTCAGGTTGGATAAGGGGCTGGAGAAACTGAAGAGTTATCGCACATTTGTGACTTATTCACTGGAAGGCAAGGATGAACAGGGTCAGATTCGGGAAATGAGCATCGTCATGGCACAGGAGACTGTCCGCGGCAGTATGGATCAACACATCAAACTGAGCACATACAGCACCGTGACACCCACCATCAGTGGTTCCGTTGAATTCTACGTGGTTGGCAATAACACGTATGTGTATAGCCCAAACGCACAAGTCAGCCGCCGTTGTGTGCGAGTCCCCCCGCGCGTCAGCTTGACTGTCAATCCTGCGACGCTGTTTAACCCCACTGAAGTTCTGGGTCTGCTGGACAATGCCAGCCTGGTAAAAAGCGGCGAAGTCGTCGCCGGCACGCTCGCTGATCAATACAACGCCAGCAGCAACGTGGGCAATTCAAGTCCATATTCCACGGCCAAAGGTGATATCTGGGTTGCGCGCGACGGTGGTTATGTGCTGAAATACGTGGGCGAAGCCATCGGGAAAACCGCATTGCTCGGCGCGGGCAGCACGGGGAACATTAAATGGGACTATTCGATCGCGGACGCTGGTAAGTTCGATGTAATACAACTCCCGCCGGAGTGCCCGGCTGTGGCGCAGGCTGTTGCCACGGTTGTGGTGAATACTCCCAGTAGCACGAATCCCTCTAAACTGGCAGAGGACATCCCCCTGGCCGCCAATGCTACTGAGATGCACACCGATAATGGAATAACAACCTTCAAGACCAGCGAGACTCTCAGCGGTTCAATCGAATACTACAAAAAGGTCCTCGCGGCGCAGGGCTGGACGGAGAATTTAACCAATTCAGATCCAGAATTCATCAGGTCGGCCTATTGCAGCACGCCGGCGTACCAGGATGGAACCGCCAGCCTGGTGATTCCGCAGTACATGGCCATTTACAGCCGGGGCATGCGCACACTGACGGTATTCATCAGTGCAGCAGTCGCCGGCTCAAATGTCATGTTCATGGACTCCGGCGTGCAGTAATCAGCATTCGTGTAACCGTAGCCGGTTTGAAATCATCGTCGAGGTAGTGCGCGACCGGCAACAACGCCGCCGCGCAACGCTTGCGCCACCCGTGGATCGGATCGATCGGGTTCCGGCTGGCCCGCCGGCGGCGTTGCGTAGATCGTGAATGAACGCTGGTAACAGCCCGCAACGGCGGCGCGCTGTTTGGCATCGGTCACGACAACAAAATGCCAGTGTTGCGAATTGCTGGCCGATGGCGCCTATATCGCGATCTGGATGCACTCGTCGATGACGGCGTCCGGGACGGGGCGGGTGAGGTCGAGGCGCTTGCGCACACTGCGCGTGGTCGAGAGGTATAGCGGACCCAATAAATCCGACAGTTTTGAGACTGGAAATCAGGTAAAGTGAATGCGAGCTGAAGAAGCTATTCACCAGCACGCTTTGTAGTGTTTGGCTATGCTGTGCTTCCTTCATCCATTCAGGTGAATTCGCTCATTGGCCCAACACGGGCGGGTTGTGCGCCCGCCCGTGTCTTATGACTGTCTACCGCCCGATTCTTATCGCCCGATTCTTATCGCCCGATGCCCACTCTCCCGCCAAATGCCGCTGACATCTCCTGATAGACGTTCGTGTCGTTTCCACGCTGGGCGCGCCATACGCCACCTTCGGTTGCGGGGGATCGATGCCGTGCTCAGCGTCAAAGGGCGCGCACATTGGGGTACAGCGCCGTTATTGGCCCATTGAGATTGGCTTGCCTTCGCGCGCAGATTGCAGCAGTGCGACGATCACGGCCACGTTCGCGCGACTGTGCGCCAGGCTGATGCGCGGCGACTTGCCATTCAGGATCGCGTCAGCAATGTCTTCGACTTCACCCAGGTAGAGTTCCTCGGGCGCGCTGGTGATGGTTTCCGTCTGATCGCCTTTGGTCAACAGAAGCCGTCCCTCGGTATCGGGCTTGAAAGGTCGCGGGACGGTGATCGTGCCCGCGCTGCCGACAATCTCGATATGCGTGCGGAATTGGGCGCGAAAGCCGCTGTCGAAGTTGCCCAAAACCCCGTTGGCAAATCGCAGTTGTCCGACAAAAGTTTCGTCAACGCCGCTCGCGCTCGTGGTCTGCCAGCCAAACACCTCGGCAGGTTCAGCGCCGACGATGTAGCGGATGTAGCTGATGGGATAACAACCAACATCCCAGATGCTCCCGCCAGACAGTTCCTTGTTGAGCCGAATGTCGGTTTCACGCGCAATGTTGAATGTGAACGCCCCGCGCACCAGGAGCAGCTTGCCAATCGCGCCGCTATCCACCAGTTCCTTGGCCTTGAGCGTTTGCGGGTGGTGGCGATACATAAACGCTTCGGTCACAGTGACGCCGGCCTTCCGGGCGGCCTCGGCCATTGCGTCCACCTCTGCTGGCGTTACCCCGATTGGTTTCTCGCACAGCACGTGTTTTCCGGCCTGCGCCGCCTTGATGGTCCACTCCACATGCATGCTGTTCGGCAGCGGGTTATAGATCACATCGATATCAGGCGCGGCCAGAAGCTCCTCATAACTGCCATAGGTCTGCGGGATTTCCCACTTGCGCGCGTATTCATCCGCGCGCGCCTTGTCGCGGCTGGCGACCGCGACCAACTGGTTGCGCGCCGAATGGCGCAGCGGTGGAATGACCGAACGGTTGATATTGGCTGTGCTCAGCAGACCCCAGCGCAGGACTCGTGTGCTCATTACTTCCTCCGAATATGGTTTGTGCGGATTGTATCCGCGATGCGCATTAGCGTCCCGACGATCTGGCAGGGATACGGCTCATCGCGTATTCGGCCAGCGCAGTGATCGTCAGGCTTGGGTTGATGCCCGGGTTGGCAGGCATGATCGATCCATCCACCACATACAGCCCTGGATATCCGAAGACCTCGCAGTTGAGATCCACCACACCTTCCTGTCGATGACGCCCGATTGGGCAGCCGCCAAGCACATGGGCCGTAGTGGGCAGATTCAAGAGACTCTCCGGCAGCGATCCCGCCGGGACCGAATTCGTTCGCGCGGCGAAAGCGCGGGTTACTCGGTGCGCTATATCTATTTCAGCACTCACCTCGTGCCCGCCGTCGCCAGTGCGATCCACCACAAGGCGCTTGCGGAACAGCGTGAAGAGACTGCGGCCTAACCGCAATCGCATGAAGTTGTCGGTGGTCTGCATGACCAGTAGAATCGTGCTGTGCTTTGCCCAGTCTCGGCCAACCCAGACACGCCACGCATCATGGGGGTGACGAATGATTTGCGCGAGGCTTTTTAGCAGGCGAACTGCGCGGCTGTTGCGTGACTCGATCAATGGCGCCGCGAGAAAACGCATCAACGACGACCCAGCAGAGTAGCGCACAGGTTCTACGCGCGTGGTTTCATCGACCTTGACGACCGAAGTGATCGCGATGCCCTGCGAATAATCCGGTTGCCCTTCGCGGGATATTGCGCCGAGCAAGGCCTCGCTGTTGGTGCGCACGAAGTCGCCGAGTCTGTCCGAAAGTGCCGGAAGCGAACGCGTGATGTCACGGCATCGAAACAAAACACCCAGCGTGCCAAGCACGCCGGCGCTGACAACCACGTTGCGAGCTCGCACGCGCTGTTCTGGTCTGTTGAGTATGGCGGTTGAGCTGCGGTAGGTGACTTCGTACCGCGCGCCGTCGGGCTGACTGTCAGCCATCTGACCGTTAGCCAGCGGGCGAATATCACGCACCTCCGACTCGGCGCGCACCTGCACACCCAATTTCTCCGCGAAGTACAGGTAGTTCTTAACCAGCGTGTTTTTTGCGTTGTTTCTGCAACCCACCATGCAGCCGCCGCAATGGGTGCATCCAGTGCGGGCTGGGCCATCCCCGTTGAAATACGGGTCGGGTGTTTCACGCCCGGCAGTTCCGAAATACACGCCGACCTGCGTGGGTTGGAGCGTGTTGGCAGGGTCGAGTTCGGCGGCAACTTTTTGCAGCACGTCATCCGCCGGCCATAAGCAGGGATTTGTCGCTACGCCCAGCATCCTTTTGGCTTCATCGAAATGGGGTCGCAGGATGGTTTGCCAGTCGGCCAGATTGCGCCATCCGGGAGCTTCGAAAAGATGCGCGTCGGGTTCCATCAGCACATTGGCATACCCCAGGCTGCCGCCGCCGACTCCGCTGCCATGCAACACCATCATCCCGTTCAACAGGCTGATTTCCAGGATGCCGAAACAGCGCAGCGCCGGCAACCACAGGTACTTCCAGACGATCCAATTGGTGCGCGCAAAGTCGTGATCGTGATAACGCTTGCCGCGTTCCAGCACGAGCACGCTGTAGCCCTTTTGCGCCAGCCTCATCGCGGAAACGCTCCCGCCGAAACCGGAACCAATGACGACAAAATCGACAAAATCAACCGCCGGGTCTGTGGATGGGGTCATGTCGGATCTTCAGGCAGTTCTGTGACGGCGGCTGTTGAGTCGGTTGCACTCTCAATCTCCACGGTAGCGATTTCTGGCTCGCTCTCGATCTCGCTCTTGAACTCGATCCCACCCTCGCTCTCAACCTCAAGTTCAGTCTTGATCTCGATATCGACTGATGGATCCATTGCAGTCTCAACGCCCTTGCCGGAAACTAGGGGTTGGGGTTGACCGCTTGGTCTGATCACGGCGCGCGCAAAAATCAGGTACCCGGTGTGGGCGATCATGCGGTCGCGCGGGCGCAGGCGATCCGGCACGGGTTTGTAGCCGCGCAACAGGATCTCCTCGACTTCGATCATTCCAAACGCCATTTCACCCATGGCTTCCATCCCGCGCAAGATATCCTGAATCTGGTTGGTCGTGGGGACGAGAGAGCCGAAGAAACCGCCGTTCTTGAGCACCGCGCGAGCCTGCGCGAGCACCGTCTGCGGAGCGGGAAGGTCGACGAAAATTGCGTCCACAGGCTCGTCCACCTGCAACCCCTGCGTGGCATCCCCCAGGATAAACGTCACATTTTGCGCCAGTCCCACCCGCGTCATGTTGCGTTTGGTCAGTGCGATAAAGTCCTCGCGAATTTCCTGGCTGTACACCATCCCGTGTGGCGCGACAGCCGTCGCGAGCGCAAGCGTCAACCCGCCGCTGCCGCAGCCGGTTTCAAGCACGCGCGTGCCGGGCTTGATATCCAGGCGCATCAGAATGTACGCGCTGTCTTTGGGGAAGATGATCTGCGAACTGCGCTTGATATGGCGAATAAGATCGGCGGTGCCTGGCGGGATGACGAGATAGGGATGCCCGAGCGATGAATGGATGATCGAGCCCCATTCGCGCCCGATCATCGCGTCATACAGGATGAAGCCGTGATGTGTCTCGAACTTTTTACCGGCCTGTGTGATGATCACGTGTTCCTTGCCGGCGTTGTCGATGACTAACGCAGTGTCACCGTTACTGATGGGTTTATTGGTCATTGACGCTCCAGAAGACTTCGGATACGGGCGGCTACCATTTCAATGGCCACTTCGTTGTGACCGCCCACTGGGATTATCACGTCGGCGTAACGTTTACTGGGTTCCACAAATTCCATGTGCATCGGGCGCACTGTCGTCAGGTATTGCTTGATGACGGAGTCGAATGTTCGCCCGCGTTCCTGCATGTCGCGTTGCAACCGGCGGATCAAACGCAGATCCGCGTCCGTGTCAACAAAGATCTTGATGTCGAACAGCTTGCGCAGTTCGGGTTCGGAGAGGATCAATATCCCCTCAACCAGAATGATCGGCGCCGGCTCGACGTGGGTTGTCTGCGATGTGCGCAAATGGATGGTGAAGTCGTAGACCGGGATATCCACGGCCTGTCCATTCACCAACTGCTTAATATGTTTGATCATCAGGGATGTTTCAAGCGAGTCCGGATGATCGTAGTTGGTGCGGCGTCGCTCCTCAAGCGATAGCTGGCTCTGATGTTTGTAATACGCATCGTGCGGCACGTAGGCGATATGTTCCTGGCCAATCAGTTGCAGGATGTTGTGGGCGACCGTTGTTTTGCCGGACCCGGTGCCTCCTGCGACGCTGAAAATGACTGGGCGCATCGTGAGTGTCTGTGTGTGTGTGGTCAATGTTTGCCCGCGTTCAATACGGTGTTCAGATCCTTGTCGCCCCGACCGCTCAAGTTGACCAGCAGGATCGCGTCCTTCGACATTTCGGGCGCGCGGCGCATCGCCTCCGCCACAGCATGCGATGATTCGAGCGCAGGGATGATGCCCTCATACTGGCACAAGGTGTGGAAGGCGTGCAATGTCGCGTCATCTGTCGCGCTGGTGTACTCGACGCGCCCGCTTTCGCGCAGATAGACATGCTCCGGCCCAACACCGGCGTAGTCCAGTCCCGCCGAGATGGAGTGCGTCTCGGCGATCTGCCCATCGTCGTTCTGCAGCACGTATGTCTTCATACCCTGAAAAACGCCAACACGCGCATGAGGCAGATTCGCATCTGAGACGCCAGCGCCGGCACTTGGTGTGGCTTCGGCAAAACGCGCCGCGTGCTTGCCAGTCTCAATGCCATAACCGCCCGCCTCGACGCCGACCAGTTTGACGGGGTCGTTTAGAAACGCCTGGAATATCCCGATCGCGTTGCTGCCGCCGCCGACGCAGGCGATGATCTCATCGGGCAGTCGCCCGGCCTGGGTCAGTATCTGCTCGCGCGCCTCACGCCCGATGACGCTCTGAAAGTCGCGACAGATGAGCGGATAGGGGTGTGGGCCAAGTGCGCTGCCGATGATGTAATACGTGTCCTGCACATTCGCGACCCAGTCCCGGATCGCCTCGTTCACCGCGTCCTTGAGCGTCTTTGAGCCGGTCTCCACGCCGCGCACCTCGGCGCCAAGCAGGCGCATGCGAAAGACGTTTGGCTCCTGTCGCGCCATATCGACAGTGCCCATATACACGACGCATTTGAGCCCTAGCAAGGCGCAGGCAGTGGCGGTTGCGACGCCATGCTGTCCGGCGCCCGTCTCGGCAATGATTCTCTGTTTGCCCATGCGCTTCGCGAGCAACGCCTGCCCCAGCGCATTATTGATCTTGTGCGCGCCGGTATGAGCCAGGTCCTCACGCTTCAGATAAATTTGAGCGCCGCCCAGATGTTCGCTCAACCGTTTTGCGTGCGACAGCGGCGTCGGCCGGCCGACATACGTGGCAAGCAGATGATCGAACTCGGCGCGGAAGCCTGGGTCATCACGCAGTTCCTCGTAGGCATCGATCAGGTCATCGAGCGCCGGCATCAGTGTTTCCGGCACATAACGCCCGCCATATATGCCGAACTTGCCGTCTTGATCCGGCAGAATGATTTCGGTTTCAGGTGCTTCAGCTTGGTTTGGCATCGTAGGTCTATCTTACCTTTGAAAGTGCGTTCTAACCGTCAAGCGCTACTGGCATCGGCCTGGCGCACCGCCGAGATGAAGCGCTTGATCTTGTCATGATCCTTTTTGCCGGGCGCCGCCTCGACGCCGCTCGCGACATCGACGCCCCAGGGGCGCGCGCTGAGCACGGCGGCAGCCACGTTCTCTGGCGTTAATCCGCCGGCAAGCAGTAGCCGGCATTGCCGGGCGACGATCGACGCGACAGAGTCGTCAGCGCGCAAGCCGCTGCCGCCGTATAGGGTGGGGTGGTCTGCATCGAGCAGCAGGTCTGGATGCAGCGGTATCGGGTCGGGAATGGGTTTGACTCGCAAGTAGAGCCGCGCCTGATCGACCGATCGAACAACCTTATAGGCGCGGCCGGCCAGGGCTGTTAAATCGCTCACGGGTTCGTCGCCGCTCAATTGAGCCATGTCAAGCCCGCTCTGATCCAGGATGTCAACGATCAAGGGTGGCGGCATGTTGACAAAGACGCCAACGGTTGTCACCCTGGCTCTAGCGCTGCCCAGTCCAGCAAGGATCGCGCGCGCGGACGCCGGCGCGACATAGCGCGGGCTCTTCGGGAAGAAGATGAACCCAAGCATGTCCGCACCCGCAGTCAGAGCGCACTGTGCGTCATCCAGGTTGGTCAGACCGCAGATTTTGATAGTGGTCATAGTTCGGCGGGTTCAAGAGAACCCAGTCCTGTGATCTTCAAATCGCGCGGGTATTCGAGCACGAACGTAAAGGGTATCTCGCGTTTCGCCGCCGGCGCCAGGTCAAATTCCCACTTCAACAGGCCTTTTTCTGTCTGCTCCGCCGGCCTGGGCTGTATGTCCTGTACTTTAACCTTGATGTCCGGTGAAAGAGACACGGGGATCTGATCGCTGACGACGAGGTGCGCCTGTGTGGCAAGATTGTTCGTCAGTTTCAACTTATAGCCAATGGTGACGCGCTGGGTGTTGCCAACAATCGTCTTGGTGGTCGCGCGCTCCGTCAACTCACGTTCCACCTTGATGCGATCCTCAATGCCGAGTTGGGTTTCGAATTCTTCGTTCGGGGCGATAGTGCGCGGCAGGCGCATGGCGCCGACATACTCTGCGCCGTGAAACACCTGGGCTTTGCCCGGAAGCAGCATCAATGACGAGGTGTTTACGATGCGAGCGCGCAAATAAGCTTCCGTCGCCGCCTTGGGCACGACGACGTAATCGAGGGTTGCCGCTAGCGTTACCGTTGTCACCATCGTCTTGTGCGGCGTCCCGTCAGACGCTATTGCAACAGGGCGCGCGACGCGATAAGTGACCGCCGCGCCAGAAGTTTCGACGACAGCTTCCTCGAATTCCATCTCGGGCAACTCAACCACAGAGTATGCATGGGCATCCTGAGGCGTGAACGCACCCGGTTGCATAGGCGCCGGCGCCGCAACAGACATCGCGCTTCGAAGCATGGCGCGAGGCGGCGGCGGCGGCAAGGGGATATATTTATCCACATACCACGGCGCTAGCTTGGGAAGTGTCATTCGCATTGCGGGTCGCGCAGTAGAGAGAGATAACTCGACGGCAGGCCAGTCTTCTCCGCTCTCCTGTGTCACCTCTGCCAGATAGGTTAACGTCACCTGGTTGTCCACAAGCCGCGCATCATAAAGGGGCGCCCACGAACAATCGCTGACGGCGTAGACTACTTCAAGCTCAATATCAGCTTCGGCAGTTGCTTCCACAGCCACCTCGACATCGTGCCATGTGGTTGATGTTGTGGCGCCCGCTTGGTCAAGGCGGTTCTTCGCTGCTTCGATCTCCCTGGCAAGTTCGCGCTTTTGCACTGCAATCGCCCTGCGGCGCTCATAAACGGCGTTGAGTTCATCCGTTAAGTACTGCGCAATAGGCTTAAACGAGTCGATACTTGTCTTGCCAGTGGCGAGCGTCTTGGCAAACCGAGCGCCGCTGCTGTCTCGCAGTGATTCGAGCAGCTTTATTCGATCACATTCGGCGGTGTCGTGATCATTCAGTGCGGCCTCTTTATCTTGAAGGTCGAGAAGTTGCTTTTCCAGCGTTTTGGCATCCACATCCGGGGTTTCACTTACATAGCGAATGACCAGATCGACGCCCAGGATTCGGATGCCAACGCCGCGACCCGTCGCGCGAATCGATTCCGGGTCCAGGGTGTTTGGTATGTTGGGGATCACCAGTGTGTGTTCGCCGGCAGATAGATGGATGTTGCCGCGTCGCGTGATGCGACCACGGTCGATGAAGACGGTTACGGCGACGATTGGGGCTTCAAGATTTAAGGTTGTCATCGTACTCCTCCAACATTCGATAGATCGCGAACCT
The DNA here is from genome assembly GCA_903921365.1 of uncultured bacterium. Taxonomy (GTDB): domain Bacteria; phylum Chloroflexota; class Anaerolineae; order J036; family Brachytrichaceae; genus CAIXPS01. Next base: position 23,447 of record CAIXPS010000211.1, read on the forward strand.
GTGCCGCGATATTACCTGAGGTAATAATCGATTCTCCGACCAGGATTGCGCGCGCGCCCATTGCGGCCACTTGCAACACGTGGGCGGGCGTAAAAATACCGCTCTCAGATACCAGCACCGCTTGACCAGCGACGAGTTGCGCACAGCGCCCGGTTGTCTGAATATCCGTGACGAAGGTGTGCAGGTTGCGGTTGTTGACGCCGATCACGCGCGCGCCTATTTTCAACGCGCGTTCCGTTTCAACTACGTCGTGAACTTCTACTAGCGGCGTGAGCGTCAGATCGCAGGCAAGCGTATACAGATCAACGAGCTGTGCGTCGTCCAGAGCGGCCACGATCAACAACGCCGCGTCGGCCCCGGCTGCGCGCGCCTCGTACAACTGGTATGGGTCGATGATGAAATCCTTGCGCAGCACCGGAACTCCCACCGCATTCTTGATCTGAACCAGATAGTCGAGTGCGCCCTGGAAAAACCGCTCGTCGGTGAGCACGCTGATGGCAGCGGCTCCGTTGGCTTCATAGGTTTGCGCCAGTTCAACCGGGTGAAACTCGCCCTTAACCAGCAGCCCCTTCGACGGAGAGGCGCGTTTTACCTCCGCAATCAATGCGACGCGCCCGTCAGTCCGCTGTAATGCGCGCGCGAAGTCGGTGGTTTTACGGCTGGTGGATTCGGCCAGACGGCGCATTTCGTCCGGGTGGGTTGACTGCTTGCGCAACGGCAGTTCGTTGGCGCGCTTGTGCTCAAGGATTGTGTCGAGAATCGAGTGACTGGTAGTGCTGGTCATGCCTGCTTGAATTGTAATAGTAAGCGAACGGACAGGCGCCAGTCAAGCGCGCATAGCTTTGCACTCATATGCGCGTGATAAGATTCGTGGCATTCTATGGCAGAGCAGCATCTCATCGGGGTCCTATCAGACACCCATATTCCACATCGACTTAAACAAATGCCTCAGCGTGTTTATGATTTGTTGCAAGGATGCGACATCATCCTGCACGCCGGCGATTTGGAAGACACACTCATTCTGGATCAACTGCGCCAGATCGCGCCTGTCTATGCCGTGCGCGGCAATGTGCACTGGCAGTCCAGCATGGGCACGCACGATCAGGATCTGCCGTCAATGGTGACGGTTCCGATCGGCGGGCATGTGATCTTCATGACGCATGGGCACATCAACTTCGCGTTGACGATGATCGATAAAGTGATCCACTTCAGCACGCAGCCGACGCTTGACGCCGTCAACCGGAGCATCATCATGCGGCTGGCGCGGATCAAACCTCCGGACGCTGACATCGTGATCTTCGGCCATACCCATAAACCATGCGCAGAGCACGTCGACGGCGTGCTCTATTTCAACCCGGGCGCAGTCTGTAATACCTACAGACCGAAGGCCGAGCCATCCATCGGCCGCTTGCGGCTGACGTCTGAGGGTCAAATTAAGCCTGAATGGTTTACGCTGAGCTAACCCGCGGAATTCTGTCCTGAAGGATTCAAGGCAATAGTGAGCACACATGATTCCAATCCGACTTGAACTAAAGAACTTTATGGCGTATCGCGATCCTCCGCCATTGGAGCTTGGCGGGTTGCATGTGGTGTGCCTGACCGGCGAAAATGGCGCCGGCAAGAGCACGCTGCTTGATGCAATCACGTGGGCGTTGTGGGGGCAGGCGCGGGCTAAACGCGACGATGAGCTGATCAGCCAGACCGAATCCGAGATGCGGGTAGGCCTGATATTCAAGGAGGGCGCCAATACTTACCAGGTCGTGCGCTCGCGCAAGCTGGGCAAGGCGTCGAGCCGCACAAAGGCGGCCACATCTACCGGGTCACTTGAGCTGCTGGTTGAGGACAAAGGCACATGGCGCACGCTCAGTGAAACAAAGCAATCGGACACTCAGGCCAAGATCATTGCAGTGCTCAATCTCACCTATGACACCTTTGTGAACTCCGCCTTTCTGAAGCAAGGCAGGGCGGACGAGTTCACGCTCAAGACGCCGGCAGAACGGAAGGCGCTGCTGGTGGAGATCCTCAGCCTTGACAAATGGGTTGGGTATGAGGACAAGGTGAAACAGCAGCAGGTGGAAGTGGAGCGCGCCGAGGCATTGCTCCAGATGGAGCTGAAGCAGGCTGATGACGAGATTGCGCGATTGCCTGTCTACCAGCGCGATTTGGTCACCGCACAGACTGCGGCGACTGAAGCATCCGTTGCGCTTCAGGCGGCTGACGCTGAGATAGCCGAGATAGACCGACAGCGCGAACGCGTGCGCGCGTTGCGCGGGCAGCGCACTCAGGCTGAGGAACGATTGAAGGCGGTCCGAGCCGAAGTTGATGGGCTGAACGTAGAACGCGCCAGGCATCAGGCCGCGCTGGCACTGTACCAGTCCGCCATTGATCAGCGGGCAGAGATTGAACGGGGTCATGCGGCGCTCCTGGACGCGGTTAAGTCTGACAATGCGCTGAATCGTAAATTGACCAGCCTGGTTGAATTGAATGCGCGCAAAACTGGAGCGGAAACCCAGATAGCGGATGCGCGCCGGCGACTGGAGAGCGAGCGCGATGCTGCGCGCCGGCAGCTGTCCGAACTGCAACGACAGTCGGACGCCGTCAACATGACTGAGCAACTGGCGCTATTGAATGACCAGAAAAATACGCTGGTTGAGAAGCAAAAGACGCGCGACGAAGCGGCGCAGACGCTTATCGAGTCGCGCGAGCAATTGGCGGAACTGAAGGCGCAAAACGATGGGCTCAAGCTGAA
>CAIXPS010000212.1 GCA_903921365.1 uncultured bacterium
AGTCATCCACCGCTGTCATCAGATCCCAGATGCACTTGTATTCCGGCGCATTCGGATCCGTCGACTTGCTCTCCAACGCCGCCAGCGCGCTCCCGCGCACGATCGGCGTGTCGTCCCCCGGAAACCCTTGCTTGTCCAGCAACTCGCGCAGTTCCATCTCCACCAGTTCCAGCAGTTCCGGGTCGTCCATCATGTCGACTTTGTTCAGGAACACCACCATCGACGGCACTTCCACCTGGCGCGCCAGCAGCACGTGCTCGCGCGTCTGCGGCATCGGGCCGTCTGGTGCAGACACGACCAGAATGGCGCCGTCAACCTGCGCCGCGCCCGTGATCATATTCTTGATGTAGTCACGGTGGCCAGGCATGTCCACGTGCGCGTAGTGGCGCTTGTCGGTCTCGTACTCCACATGCGCAATCGAGATCGTGATGCCGCGCGCCTTCTCTTCCGGCGCCTTGTCGATCTGATCGTAGGCCATGAAGTGAGCGTGCCCGCGCATCGCCAGCACCTTGGTGATGGCGGCTGTCAACGTCGTCTTGCCATGGTCGACGTGACCGATTGTGCCGACGTTAACGTGCGGCTTGCTCCTGACGTATTTTTCCTTACCCATCTCTAGATGTCTCCCATCTTGCGTTTTTATTAATAGTTGTCAATGCGTATTGCGTAAACGAAAACCCATTTAATGAAACACACAACACGCGAACTTGAAGCCCACATCCGGGTTTGAACCGGAGACCTCACCCTTACCAAGGGTGTGCTCTACCAACTGAGCTATGTGGGCTGAGTGGGCCGAACAGGACTCGAACCTGTGAAGGGCTATGCCCAACGGATTTACAGTCCGTCCCCTTTGCCACTCGGGACATCGACCCGGAAACACCACTCATTCTAACCTAACTCGGCGAATTTGCAGTCAACCCGCATCTTTGCCGGAAGCCGACGACGGGACTTGAACCCGTAACCTGTCGATTACAAATCGACTGCTCCGCCAATTGAGCTACATCGGCAATGTCAGCCCAAACCAGTTCAATGCACACACGTGCCTCGCCCAGTCCATGACTGGCGAACCTTGATTTTACTCTGATTTGTGGGGATTCGTCAAGTCCTATTTCTTTTTCTCTACCGATATACCAGTTTTCCCTCCGCCGCGTCGACGATCACCTTCGACGGCGGCGTGTCCAGCGATAGCAGATAGTCAGCCAGTTTCTCGCGCACACTGCGTTGCAGGATGCGGCGCAACGGGCGCGCGCCCCACTCGGGGTGGTCATTCTGCGCCAGTATCCACTCACGCGCCGCTGGCGCAATCTCAAGTGTGATGCCGCGTTCCTGCGCCAGTTTGACTTCCTTGCCGATCAGCAAATCGAGCACGCGCCGCAAGACATCGGGCGAGAGCGTTTTGAACATCACGATCTCGTCCAGGCGGTTGAGAAATTCGGGGCGGAAGAACTGGCGAACGTCGTTCATGGCCAGATCGCGCGCCGCGTCTCCAAGCGATGAATCGCCCAGATACGCCGAGCCAAGGTTGCTGGTCAGCAGGATAACAGTCTCGGCGAAGTTCGCAGTGCGCCCCTGCCCGTCGGTCAACCGCCCCTCTTCCATCACTTGCAGCAGGATGTCGAGGATGCGCGGGTGCGCCTTCTCGACCTCGTCGAACAGCACTACGGCATACGGCGACTTAAGGATGCGATCTGTCAACTGCCCGCCGCCCTCGAATCCCACGTAGCCGGGCGGCGCGCCGATCAGCCGGTTGATCGTGTCGTCCTTCTGATACTCGCTCATGTCGATGGCGATCAGCGCGTCTTCGCTGCCAAACAGGAACTCGGCCAACGCCTTGGCCAACTCGGTCTTGCCCACGCCGCTGGGGCCGAGGAACAGGAACGACCCGATCGGGCGCTTTGGGTCCTTCAGCCCCACGCGCGCAGACTTGACCGCGCGGCTCACGGCCAGCACCGCTTCATCCTGCCCGATCACGCGCGCTTGCAGCGACTGGGTGATCTGCGCGTACTTAGTGCGTTCGTCTGCGCCCAACCGTGTTACCGGCACGCCTGTCATCAGGCTGACGGCGAGCGTAACGTCCTCAGCGTCAAGGCGGTTATCAGTCTTCGTCTCGGCCTTGAACGCAGTTGCGCTCTCGCTCGACTTCACCACGGCGCAGGCGCGGTTCATCACGCGCACAGCGGCGCCCGGCAGTGGTTGATCGCCCACATAGCGCCCCGCCAATGTCGTCGCCGTCTTCACGGCATCGTCCGTCACCTGCAAGCCATAATCGCGCTCGAAGCGCGGCTTCAGCACGCTCAGGATGCCAAGACATTCCTTGCTGGTGGCAGCGGGCACATTCAACACGTGCGACTTCTGTGCGATCGTCGCATTCGGCTTGATGCGCTCGGTATAGTCGGCGTCGGTGGTCGTGCCAATGATAATCGTCGCGCTATCGGGAACGCCGTCGGTATGCGCCGGCGCAACGAATGCCTTTTGCAAATCGCGCGCGGCCTGCGGCAGGTCGGAGCGCGCCGCGCTGCCCAGAAAGCGGTGGATGTCGGCGAGGAACAGAATGCCGCCCTGCGCCTGTTTGAGCGCCACCTGCATTGCCAGCACCGGGTTATCAAGCCACGCTGAGTCGCTCACTTCGACAATGCTCTTCACACCGGTCGGCCCCTTGCCCTCGGCGATCAACAGCGCCAGCGACTGCGCCAGGCTGCGCCGCCCACTGCCCACTGCACCGACCAGGATGATGTGGCGGTCGTCGGCCAGAGACAACAGCGTGGACACATCGCGCAACAACCCTTCGCGGTAATACAGCGGCGCCAGTTTCCCGCCCTTCGCCTGCTGCACCCAGTCGGTTGTCGTGCTGTGCTTGCTCACTACGCCCTCGACGATCAGGCTGGCGAGCGCGGTCGGCGTCACGCCGTACCGTTGCAACAGACCCGCCGTGCTCACCCCGGACTGCGACAACGCGCCCAGCATGTGTTCAGTCTGAATATAAATTTCACCGCTGGCGAGCGCGATGCTGCGTCCTTCGTCCAGCACCACGACCATCTCATCCGACAACGCAATCGCGACGTTCTGATCATTGTTGAAGTTCAGATCGGCGCTGCGCGCCAGGCGCGTCCGCGCCTGCGTCTCCGTCTCTTTTTCCAGGTCCTGCGGCTTGAACCCGCGCGGCTCAGTCAACCGCGCAATGGCGCGATACGCTGTCGATTCGGGGATGCGCAATAACGCCAGCAGGACAACCTCAGGCGTGAGCACGCTCTTGCCGATCTGGCGCATGATGTCGCCCGCGCGATTGAGCACAACCCGGCTGGTGGTATCGAGGAGATCAGGGTTCAGCGTTGTCATGGGAATCCATTATGCCTTTACTTCATCAAGGGCAGGTGCGAGCCCATCCGGCCATTCTGCGCGCGCGCGCTCAGTTCAGCCAAGATGCCCGGCACGATCTGGCCTACGACTACGCCCAGAAAACATAACGCATAGAACAGCGCCGGCATCATCGGCAGCCAGGCGCCTTGCGCCACCACGAGCGCGCAGATGATCATGGCGTACAGTCCCACAAGCAACTCGGCGCGCACCGTCCAGTTGGGGTGCAGCCGATAAGAGTGGGTCATGACGGCGCGCACCGTTCCACGCGCCGGTCGTTGTTTTTTACCGCCATTCAACTGCAACGCCGACTTCGGCGTGCGCGAGAACTCGCCCGCGCTTCGCCCCAGCAGCCCGGTGATCACCGAAATACTCGCCGAGAGCGACAGACCGATGCCCAGGATGACCGCAAGCGGGGCGTAACGCACAAACTGGCCCACGCGCCCTTGCGCCCACTGGGCGATGAAGAGTTCGAGAATCGGCAGCGCGCCCAGCAAGCTGATCCAGACGGGCAGCGACTGGCGGCTGCTCGAACTTATGATGAGTAACGGCGTGACCAGCGCTAGCATCACCACTGGCAGGGTAGAGAAGTAGCCGGTGATGTGAACGAACGCGCCCAGCTTGTGCAGAAGCGGCCGGTGCGAATGGGCAATCGGCGATGCAAGCTTGCGCATGCATTGCGCCCCACCGCGCGCCCAGCGCGCCTGTTGCTGTTTGAACGCCAGCAGGCTGTCGGGCAGTTCGCCCGGGCACACGACATCGTATAAATAACGCCCGCGCCAGCCAGCGAGTTGCGCCCGATAACTCAGGTCGAGGTCCTCGGTCAGTGTATCCGACTGCCACCCGCCAGCAGCTTCAATTGCCGCGCGCCGCCATACCCCACCCGAACCGTTGAACTGCATCGGCAGTCCCAGCCGGCTGCGCACTGTCTGATCGATCACGAAACAACTATCAAGCATAATCGCCTGCGCGCGCGTCAGGATGCTGGCGTCGCGATTCAGGTGGCCCCAGCGCGTCTGCACGAAACCCGTGTGCGGGTCGGTGAAGGCGCCGGACTCGGCGATGACGCGGCGCAGAAAATCGCGCGGGGGGATAAAGTCGGCGTCGAAGATGGCGATGAATTCGCCGCGCGCGGTGAGCATTCCGTGCGCCAGCGCGCCAGCCTTGTAACCACTGCGGCTATCGCGATGGATGAAGTCAATCTCGATGCCCTGCGCGCGCGCTTTAGCCGCCGCGTGCTGCGCAATGCAGGTCGTTTCGTCGGTGGAGTCATCCAGCACTTGAATCTGCAACAGAGAGTGCGGGTAATCCAGTGCGCTCACGGCGGCGATGATGCGCTCGGTCACATAGCGCTCGTTATACAACGGCAACTGCACCGTCACCACCGGCAGGAGATCATCGCGAAGTGCGCCAGGCGCGGCCTCTGCTGAGACAACGCCCCGGCGCCGTGCCGCGAGTGCGTCACGTAGTTTGAACCACACGAACATCGACACCAGGAATCCCTGATTAAGCGCGTAGACGGCGACGATCACCATCGCCCCCACGTTCAGGGCAACCAACACATCCATGAAAGCAACCGTATTAAACCTTTCGCAACAAAAACGCCGCGCGAATCAGCGCGGCGGTGCACTTTTACCAATCGATTTCTGGGCAAAGCCCAGGAGCGTGACTCATGAGGCACACCCTGACCCACACGCAACTATGAACTATTACTGGTTCTTTTCCAGATCGTCCAGATCGAGCGAGCCGATGAAATCCTTGAAAGCGCCAAGGTCTTCGTCGCCAACGGTGGATTCTTCATCCGGCACGACGCCCGCGCGCTCCATTACCTCATCCTCAACAAAGATAGAACACTCCGCGCGCACGGCAACGGCGACGGCGTCGCTCGGCCGGGCGTCGATGCTCGCTTCCTTGCCATTGACCGTTAGAATCACGCGCGCATAGAACGTATCGTTGTTCAAATCACTGACGATCACGCGCTCCACTTTCGCGCCAAGCTCTTCGATGATCTTGATGATCAGGTCGTGAGTCAACGGGCGCGGCACCTGCACATCCTGCAAGTGGATCGTAATCGCATCCGCTTCGTAAGGGCCAATCCAGATCGGCAGATAGCGGTTGCTCTCCGTATCTTTCAGTATGACGACGCGATACTGCGACATCAGGCTGACGCGGATACTTTCGATTTTTACTTCTACCATTCTATTGCTCACCTCCACACCGCAGCGTTTGCGCCGGTACGGTAAACGTCCATTATACGCATGCACATACGCATTACAATGAGTATCATCATGGAATTAACTTTCTGGGGCGCCGCCCAAACGGTGACGGGTTCGCAACATTTAGTTCGTGTCGGTAACCATCAGGTGTTGCTCGATTGCGGTTTGTTCCAGGGACGCCGCGCCGATACATACGAAATCAACCAGACACTGCCTTTTGACGCGCACAATATCGATGCGATGGTGCTGTCGCACGCGCATATTGACCACAGCGGCAACATCCCCAGCCTGGTTAAAAACGGCTTTGGCGGCACGGTGCATTGCACCCTGGCGACCGAGGACCTGTGCAAGGCCATGCTGATGGACTCGGGCAAGATACAGGAGGAAGATGCGAACTTCCTGAACCGGCGCCGCCGCAGCGGCCCGCCGATCGAGCCTATCTATACGATGGATGACGCCCAGGCCGCGCTCGAACACATTCACGGCGAGGACTACTTCAAACCATTTGATGTGCTGGATAACGCGCGCGTGACGTTCGGCGACGCCGGCCACATGCTCGGTTCGGCCTGGGAACTGATCGAGTTGACCGAAGGCGACCGCACCACGCGGCTGTGCTTCAGCGGCGACCTGGGGCGCGCCAACCTGCCTATCCTGCGCGATCCGCAGCCAATGCCCGAGGCCGACTATCTGATCATCGAGAGCACCTATGGCGACCGGCTGCACCCCTCCATCCACGATGCCGTGCCCGAGTTACGCCGCGCGATGCAGGATGCGGTGCGGCGCGGGGGCAAGGTGGTGATCCCCTCCTTTGCCGTCGAGCGCACGCAGGAGATTGTGTACTACTGCAATGAACTCGTCGCGCGGGGCGAATTACCGCGCGTGCCATTTTTTGTGGACAGCCCGCTGGCGGTAAACGTCACCGAGGTTTTCCGCAAACACCCCGAGTGTTACGACGCCGAAACGACCGCCGCGATGGCCAAGGATCCCGATGGCAACGTGTTCGGGTTTCAGAACCTCACCTACATCCACAGAGTCGAAGAGTCCAAGGCGCTCAATACCCTGCCGGGCGCAGCGGTCATCATCAGCGCGTCGGGAATGGCTGAAAACGGGCGCGTGCTGCACCACCTGCGCAACACAATCGAAGACCCGAAGAACATGGTGCTGTTCGTCAGCTACCAGGGCGAAAACACGCTGGGACGTCGCATCCTCGACGGCAGCCGGCACGTGCACATCCTCGGCGACGAGTTCGCCGTGCGCGCCGAAGTGCGCCGCATCGACGCCTTCAGCGGTCACGCCGACCGCAACGACCTGCTCAACTGGGTGAAACCGCAGGCGCACAAATTGAAGAAGGTCTTCGTCGTCCACGGCGAAATCGCCTCATCGAATGCCCTCGCCGACGGCCTGCGCGGCCTGGGCGTGAGAGATGTCGTCGTGCCGGAGAAAGGCTCCGTCGCCCCTCTGCAGTAACTCGTCACAAAGCAAGCTTAAGTCCGTCTCTGACAGACGCTCATCTATTATTTATGAGAAGAGTGAAAAGTATTGCAACGACAAAGTAAGCAGCAACAGCCAACGCAGATACTGCGCCAGAGACAACATACCGCATGGCGCTATTGGGTCCTGTTCTGAACACTCTAATGTTGATTGAAAAGCCAATCAATCCAGCGATGGCCCCAAGTGCGCCGCCGCCGAAAATAAGCAAAACGGGTAACCCACCCCAGACATATTGATACCATCTGAGGGGTTCAACAAGTTTTACGATCTTGCCATCTACAACGAGTTGAGGCACATCCAAGCCCAGGAACTGTTGCCTCCAACTGGCTACGGCTTGTTGTCCATCGTTGCGCTGCAACAGCATTTCGCCTCGTTTGCTTCCCTTTGGAGCAGTTCCACCATTGATCATGAGTTTCGGCCCTGACCAAAAACTAACCTCCACGGCGATATTCTGACCTTCAAAACCCTCAATGTTTGCTACGTAACTCATTCATTACTCCTCGTGTGACGTGTTTGAAAATGCATTCCGGCTTCCGCGTCCAATTAGGTTGTCTGGTGCTATTTGCTGGCTGACAAATTATAGGCTCCTGCAGACTAATCACCACAATGAAACTAACGGGTTTGCTACGGTATGAAAAACTGGCGACCCCATCATGATGATGGGGTCGCCAGTTTTTCAGGAGAGAAACAGAGTGGCCTACTCTGCTAACAACAGATAGGGTTCCTCGATCAGTTCCTTGATCGTCTTCAGAAACTTCGCGGCCGGCGCGCCATCGGTGACGCGATGATCGAACGCCAGGCTGAGCGTCATCATCTTCCGCGCCGCAATCTGGCCCTTGTAGATCACCGGCTTGTCCGCGATGCGTCCCACGCCCAGGATCGCCGCCTCGGGCACATTGATGATGGGCGTAAACCCATCGACATCCATCGGGCCGAGGCTGGTGATGGTGAACGTCCCGCCAAAATCGGTGGGCAGCGAGCGGCTCTTGCGCGCCCGATCCACCAACTCGCGCAGTTCAGCGCCAATCTGGTGCAGGTTCTTCTGATCGGCGTTGCGCACGACCGGAACGAGCAGACCACGATCGGTGTCCACAGCCATGCCGACATGAATCGGGCCGAGATATTCAATCGCGTCCGCCGTAATGCGCGCGTTCATGTATGGATACTTGCGCAATGCGACCGCGACGACGCGGATGAGCAGGTCGTTGTACCCGGGCGCAAAGCCCCACGCCTCAGACACCTTCGCCTTCAGGCGCTCGCGCAGCGCCACAAACTCGCTCGCGTCCACATCCATGAACATCGTGACGCGGGCGACCGTGTGCGCGCTGGCCGCCATGCGCTCCGCGATGATCCCTTTGATGCCCTTGAGCGGAATCCGCTGCACCACTTCCTGTCCCGGAGTCACGGGAACCACTGGGGCAACAGGTGTAACAGGCGCGGCCGGCGTCTTCTCCTCCGCTCCTCCTCTCCCGCGTAGCGTCTCCTCTTCTCCCGCGTAGCGTCTCTTCTGCGCAACCACCCGCTCCACGTCTTCCTTCGTGATCGCGCCGCCGGCGCCGGTGCCGGTCAATGTGCGTAGATCAATGCCGGCCTCTGCCGCCATGCGCTCCGCGATCGGGGTCGCCTTAGGCGCTTCAGCCAGATAAGCAATGACATCACGTTCGGCCACGCGCACGCCGCCGCCTCCTGTGGGTGTCACCTTCGACAAATCCACATGCTCTTCGCCGGCCAGCTTCTTCGCGCGCGGTGATGCGAATATTTTGGCGGGATTGGAGATTGGAGATTGGAGATTGGAAGTGGCTACAGGCGCAGCACTCGCGCCTTGCGTCTCCTCTTCTCCTCCGCTCCTCTGCACCTCCGCCACTTCTGGGGCAAACTTTTCATCGACCTTGCCAATCGTCGCGATAACAGTCAGCACCGGTTGCACGGTGTCTTCCTTGAATGGGCCAAAGTGAATGTAGCCCTTGGCCGGCGACTCGACCGCAAACACGGCCTTGTCGGTCTCAACCTCAACCACTTCCTGACCCTGATCCACCTTTGCGCCGTCTTCAACGAGGAAGCGCACCAGCCGCACTTCCTCAACCGTCTGTCCTAACTTGGGGATAAAAAGCTCTTTAGCCATAGATCGTTATTTAACCTCGTTCTTTGGATCGCCGGCGTCCCCGCCGGCTCCTTTTCGCACTGCTATTAACGCGTCTACTTAACGACCTTGCGGCAGGCCTCGACAATGCGGTTTGTGTTCGGGATCGCCAGGTCTTCGAGAATCTCGGCGCGCGGGACCGGCACGTTGGCCGACGCGATGCGCACCATCGGGGCGTCCAGATAGTCGAAAGCGGCTTCGTTCACCTGCATCATCACCTCGTTGATGAAGCTGGTGTTCTCGTACGACTCGGTCACGCCGACCAGCCGGCCGGTCTTCTTGACCGACGCCACGACGGTGTCGATGTCCAGCGGCTTGAGACAGCGCAGATCGACCACCTCAACGTCGATCCCTTCCTTCGCCAGGATGTCTGCGGCTTCGAGCGCGCGTAACACCATGCGCGAATAGGTGACGATTGTGATGTCCTTACCGGGGCGTTTGATGTCAGCCACGCCGAGTGGAATAATGTAATCGCCTTCAGGAACCGGGCCCTTCTCTTTATAGAGCATCTTGTGCTCGATAAACATGACCGGGTTATCGTCGCGGATGGCGGCCTTCAGCAACCCCTTGACGTCGTAGGGCGTGGACGGCATGACGACATAGATGCCGGGGAAGTGCGTCCACAGCGATTCGAGGCTTTGCGAGTGATGCGCCGCGATGGCGCGCCCTGCGCCGCCTTCGGTGCGAACCACCATCGGCACTGTTGTCTTGCCGCCAAACATATAGCGGTTCTTGGCGCCCTGATTGGCGACCTGGTCCATCGCCAGCGGGGTGAAGTCCACATACATGATTTCAGACACCGGGCGCATCCCGGCCATGGCTGCGCCGACGGCTGCGCCTGCAATGCTGGCTTCGGAGATCGGCGTGTCCAGCACGCGCCACTTGCCAAACGTATCGAACAGGCCGCGCGTGGCGCCGTAAGCGCCGCCATACAGCCCGATGTCCTCGCCCAGACAGAAGACGCGCGAGTCGCGGGTCATTTCCTCGCGCAATGCGTCGGATATGGCCTGCGCGTAGGTGACCTGCTTGAACTTGCCGGGGTTTGTGATGAACTCGGCTCGATACTGCTTGTCAGCCTCGATATCGGCCTGTGTGGTGTTGACGGGCGCAAACACGTCGGTGTAGAGCTGATCGGCATTTGGCTCAGGCGATTCGGTCGCGAACTTGACGGCAACGGCGATCTTGCTCTGCACCGTCTCGTCCATCTTATCGAAGTCGGCTTCGGTGATCCAGCCCATCGCGACCAGGCCGTCACGCAATGCGTTGATCGGGTCGCGCTTTTTCCAGGAAGCTTCCTCTTCCTTTGTGCGATAGACGCGCGGGTCTGAGTGCGAGTGACCATAGTACCGATAGGTCTTGGCCTCGATCAGGGTGGGGCCTTCGCCGCGACGAGCGCGATCGACGGCGTGTTTGACGGCGCTGCGCACATCCAGCACGTTCATCCCATCCACCACGACGCCCGGTATGCCATAAGCCGCCGCGCGCGAAGCCGCATCGGGCAGCTTGGTGACGCTTTCCCATGGCACCGACATGCCGTACATATTGTTTTCACATACAAACACGACCGGCAGATCCCAGATGCTGGCCATGTTGAGCGACTCGTGGAAGCTGCCCTCGTTGACGGCGCCATCGCCGAAAAAGCACAACACGACCTTGTCGGACTTGAGCATCTTCTCGGCCAATGCAGCGCCGGTTGCAACGGCGATGTTGCCGCCGACTATGCCGGTGGCGCCGAGGTTGCCATGCACCACGTCTGCGATGTGCATCGAGCCGCCCTTGCCTTTGCAGTAGCCGGTCGCGCGCCCCATCACTTCGGCCATCATCTTGTTATAGTGTTCCTGCTTGGCCTCGGGCGTCTTGGCGAACTTGTCGCCATGCGCATGACCGTGGCCATGGCCGCGGTGCGTGCTGGTGATCAGGTCGTTTTCGCTCAGCGCGCCAACCGCGCCCACTGCGACCGCTTCTTCACCAGCATACAGGTGCGAAGCGCCCTTTAACACAGCCTTGCCAAGGAATTCAGCGATCTGGTTTTCCAGCGCGCGGATTTCCATCATCTGGCGCAGGTAACCGAGGACTTCCTCTTTGGAAAGCTCCTGCTCTTCGATCGACCCTTCTGTTTTTTCGCGGATATCCACCGCTGATGCTACGACAGTCATATTTTTTCAAACCTCTTTTTACACTGTGATCACCTGAATACCACGCCCGCGCACCTCATCAATGCGTGCTGCCGGCGCGAGCAAGTCGGTAATGACAATATCTATTTCACTGATTGTGGCGAATGACGCCAGACCCACGCGACCCCATTTGGTCGCATCGAGCACGGCCACCACTTGTTTGCACATGGCGACGAGTGGGCGCTTGACATCGGCTTCAGCGGCGCTCACATCGGTTAAGCCTTCGGGCACGTTGAGACCATGCGCGCCGAAGAACCCTTTCTGGATGTTGAACTTGCGCAGCATCTCCAGCCCATCTGTGCCAGTCAACGATACGGTCTCGCGGCGCAACTGGCCGCCCGGCATGACGACGGTGACGCCAGGCGCATCCAGCATCTCTTGCGCGATTGCGAGGCTGTTGGTAATGATAGTCAGATGCCGCAACTGCTTGAGGCGTTGGGCAATCGCGAGAGCGGTGCTGCTGGTATCGAGGAAGATCGCATCGCCGTCAGCCACCAGAGTGGCGCCGGCTTCACCGATGCGGTTTTTCTCCGAGACCTGCTGCTGGCGGCGCAGCGAGAGCGAGAGTTCGGGCAGGCCGCGCCCGGCCGGCACGGCGCCACCGTGGGTGCGCACGAGCAGGTTGCTTTCGGCCAGCGCCTGCAGGTCTGCGCGAACAGTGACTTCGGAGACGCCGAATTGCTGACTCAGGTCATAGACCGAGACACGACCAGCTTTTTGCACCTGTCGCAATATCTCCTGGCGGCGCTCTTCCAGGTAAAGCTCTTTCATTGTTGCGATCCGAGCCACCTCCTGCTTAGCGGACGTTCTTACGTCTTCGAGTTTTGTTATTTTACGATTGCTTTCAAAATAATGCAAATCGAAACCACCGGTCATCTCAGACGACCACGATGAAACAAACAAAACAAAAAGCCCCGTGTTATTTTCTATTTTCCTTTTATGACTTTTTAGAAAGTTTTTATCAACCCTTGACACTCACCTCCAATTCTGTATACTTCTGCCCTACAGGCGTAAGGGTCTAAATACCTTTACCCGGCTGTATTGTTTAATTTTCTCGCTTGAGGTCCTGTAACCTCCGAGTGCAAGGCGCATTCGGAGGTTTTTCGTTTTCCGGCTGCCATGATGCGCCTCTGAAGTTATTCGTAATCCCAAGTGCTTAGAGGAGTTCTTATCATGGAAATGGCAAGTTCGGCAAAGGTCCTATTGAAATCGGGTTTTCACAAACCCACTGGCGGTTGGTTATCGCAACGCGACGAGGGGTCACTGGCGGAGCGATTTGTCAAAGCTGTAAAAAACCCGATTGTGCGACGCAATGCGGCGTTACTGTTCGGCGGTAAGTTGTTGGGGTTGGCTGCAGTGCTGGCCGTGATGTCCTTGTTCCTGCCTGCCAAGGCAATGGCCGATGGGGCGCCGCCCGATCCGACGGCGACTGTGAATGCGGTGAACACTGTGTGGACGCTGATTGCAGCGTTCCTGGTTTTCTGTATGCAGGTTGGTTTCGTGATGCTCGAGGCGGGGTTTGCGCGCTCGCGCGAGTCAGTGAATATTCTTGTGGAAGGCATTGCCGACACGTGTATCTGCGGCGTGACCTTTTGGCTGTGGGGCTTTGCCTTCATGTTCATGGACGGCACCCCGTTCATCGGCACCCACGGTTTCGCATTGCAAGGGATACCCGACACGTACCTCACCACGGGTGTTCCATTGCTGGCCTTCTGGGTGTTTCAGTTTGCTTTTGCCGACACATGCTCCACGATTACGTCGGGCGCTATGGTCGGACGCACGGGGTTTATCGGCGACCTGTTGTATAGCGTCGGTGTGACCGGCTTTATTTACCCGATCATTGGTCACTGGTCATGGGGCCCCGATGGCTGGCTCGCAGTGATGGCTGTGCCCTTCCGCGATTTCGCCGGGTCGACCGTAGTGCACACCATCGGCGGCGTCATCTCACTGGTTGGCGCTATTGTGCTCGGCCCGCGCCTGGGACGCAAATTCAAGCGCGACGGCGGCGGCCCGATGCCGGCGCATGACCTTATCATCGGCGCATGCGGAGGCTTGATCCTGTGGTTCGGCTGGTATGGTTTTAACCCAGGCAGCACGTTGTCCGGCCTGGACGTTCAGGGCATCGGTCGCGTTTCCTTCAACACCACAATGGCGGCATGCTCAGCCGGTCTGGCAGCGTTGTTGATCAGCTACTTCCGCAGCGGCAAGTGGGATCTGGGCATTACGGTGAACGGATTCCTGGGCGGCCTGGTGGCAATCACTTGCCCGTGCTACTGGGTCGATCCGCTGGGCGCGTTCATCATCGGCATCGTAGCAGCAGTGGTTGTCGTGATTGCGATTGAGGTGCTCGAATATCTGCGCATCGATGACCCGATTGGCGCCGTGCCGGTGCATGCGGTCGCCGGCATCTGGGGCACGCTGTCGCTTGGACTGTTCGCCGCGGGCAAATACTTCTTGCCAACACCACTCGGCGCGGATGTCAGCACACCAATCGCAGGCTTGTTCTATGGCGGCGGGACGGCGCAACTGGTGTCGCAGTTGATCGGCAGCGCAGCGACAGTTGGCGCGACAGCTGTGGTCACAACGGTGCTGATGCTGGCAGTGAAAGCTACGAAGACGTTGCGTATCTCGCGCGAGGGCGAACTGATCGGCATGGACATCCACGAACATGGCGCGATCGCGTATCCAGAATATGCATTAATCCCGCCCGACCAGCACCCGATGTTGATTGCGGCGGTCATGAACGATGGTAAAAAGAAGAAATAGCCGGCGTCTGAATTCTATTTGCCAGTAAGAGGAAAATTATGTTTAAGAAAATCGAAGCGATCATTCGTGAAGAGGCGTTGAACGACGTCAAGGAAGCATTGCGCGCCATCGGTATTGTAGGTATGAACGTCGTCTCGGTGCGCGGCCATGGCCGGCAGGGCGGCATCGACATGGTGTGGCGTGGTTCGACCTATCGCATGGACATGCTCCCGAAGATCCAGATAAACATCGTGCTGAGCGAGCGCAATCTGGATAAGACGGTTGACGCCATCATAAAAGCTGCACAAACCGGCGCCGAGGGCGACGGCCTGATCTTCATCTATCCAGTTGATGACGTAATTCGCATTCGCACGGGCGATCGCGGACCAGCGGCGCTGACTTATGCCGATGATATCGATGAGCGTCGTGAGCATGGAGGGCCGGACAAAAAATAACTCTCCATCTCCCTTGACAAATCACCTCTGCCCCGTACAATACCGCTTGTCACTTTCGTGAGAATAGCTTTACATTACAAAGTATTCTCACCTTGTATGAGTGGCTTGTGAATGGAGTAGAGGTCCCAGCAGCCTCCGGATGCAATGGCATTCGGAGGCTTTTTCGTTTTCTACTCCGGTCTACGTGGAATGGAAAGGTATTTTTCAGCAGCATGCGGCAGGCGACATGCAATGGAGTGTGACTGCGCAAAGTAATAAATCCTACAAACGCCATGATGCGCCGCCGAATGGTGGAATTCGACCCGTGTCTGTTGCGCTGCGATGCGCAGTTGAATTATTTGCGACTCAAGTCGCGGTTTAATGTTTGTTTGCTAAGGAGTCTATCCGATGGCAGCTCAACCTGAGTTCAAGAAAACACTGACGCTCACCGGCGTCACTGTAAATGCGATGGCGCTTATCGCTCCCGGCGCGTTTCTGTGGATCAGTTATCAGTTCCAGGCCGCGCAAGTCGATCCGGCTGGCAATTCCACGGCGCTTGATATGCTTCCCGGGTTGATTCTGGCGCTGATCGTTGCTTTTCTAACTGCGTTCTCCTATGCTATGCTGGCCGAGCTTTACCCGCACGCCGGCACTGGTTCATCCTATTTCTTTGCCGAAAAGGCATTCCTGGATAAAGAGTCAGCCGCCACGCACCGCTGGGCTCGCCTGGTCAAGTACGTGGTTGGCTGGATTTCACACCTGTATTACTGGGTATATCCTGGCGTGCTAGTCGCGACAATCGGCACCCTGCTCGTCTATGTGTTTGGCCTGTTTGGCGTCAGCATAGATCCAATTCTGCAGATCGCGATCTGCATTGTCGTGTCGATGGGTATCGGGTATATCGCTTTCCGCGGGATCAGCAGCTCTACTAATGCGGCCATCGCTATCAATGTGATCCAGATCGTCTCGCTCGTTATCGTGTCGATCCTGGCTCTGGCATATCGCTTTATCAACCCGGAGCATGTCGAGTTCGTTCACCAAAATCTGACCAGCATCATCATCCCGCATAATCTGTCGAGCGTCATCTTTCAGTCGACGATCGCCATCCTGCTGCTGGTGGGCTTCGAGACCGCGACTGCACTCACCGCGGAATCCCTGGACGTCAAGCATGTGTCGCGCGGCATCATCCTATCGCTGATCATCCAGGGGTTAATCTTCTACATATTCGAATACTTTGCAATGAATGCGTGGATTCACACCGGTTACTCCGGAAAGGACGCCTCTGGCGCTGTTGTCACCGGCATGGCCGCAGCCGCTGCATCCGGTTCTCCAATGGGCGACATGGTTGCAAACTTGTTGAAAGGACTGTTTGGCGCGAGTGACTCAGCTGGACTGATCGGCACCGTGGTCGTTGCCGTGACCGTCATCATTGCTGTGGCAGGCTCGGTTCTATCATGCATGAACACCGGCGTGCGCATGACCTATGCTATCGGAAAAGATAAGGAAGTCCCGGCGATCCTGGGGATGCTGCATGGGCGTTTTGCCACGCCGCACTACGGAGTGCTGATCATGAGCGTCGTCTCCGCGGTAATCGGCGCGTTCGGTGTGCTATCAGTGCGCAACCTGACGGCAGTGATCCTGCTGTCAAACATCGGCACCTTCCTTTTGTATGGGTTCACAAACATCATTGCATTTGTGGCCTTCCGTGAGACGCCGCAATATCACAACATCAAGCACTTCGTTGTGCCGGCATTTGGCTTCCTCACGAACGTGCTGATGCTGGTAGCCATCATCTACCTAAGCATTCTCGGCGGCGGCGACACCGGCGCCGCTGCGCTGATGGCGATTGGCGCAACCGTCGTGTGGCTTTTAATCGGGGGAGTCTACTTTTTCTTCAACACCCGCTCGCGCGGCGAGAAAGTATTCTCTACGCGATCTGCAGCGGCCAGGTAACCGCATCGCTTTGACCGTATTGGCGATACGCCTGACCTCAACTGTGTGGTCAGGCGTTTTTTTGGGCGCCGGGCAGTTCTGTGTTGAATAAGCGCCCGAAAAAGGAGTGCCGGTGGACAGCAGCCGCCGGGATCAGCCGCACAGAAATCTTTGGCCACGCGGCGGAGATGAGAAAGAGAGATATGCGATGCTCAGTGTTTGGCCAATAGCACAATCACCAGGATCGTCAACATGGCGGTGATTACGGCGACGATGCCCAACAACAGCAGCGGGTTCTTGGCAATGCTCTGCTGGGCGACCGGCGCGCTCAGCGGTGGATCCGGAAGATGAAGAATCGCCGTGTCCACACTGTCAGGGTTCTTCAGCGCCGCCAGCAACTGGGCCGCATCCGCAAAGCGCTCCTTCTTGCGCCGGCGGGTGGCCTTCGCAACAATGGCCGCGATGCTCTCCGACACCTCTTTGCGCACCTCGTTCAGCGGCGCCGCATCGTGCGTCAGATGCTGGAACATGGCGACCAGCGCTTGCGGCGCCACGAACGGCGGATAGCCGGTCAGCATCTCGTAGAAGATAATGCCGAGTGCGTACACATCAGTTTCGGCGCCCCCGCGCTCTCCCAGAACCTGTTCAGGCGCCATATAGTCCGGCGTCCCCATCGGGTTTGACATGGAGCCCCATGTGACGCGATGTGCGCCGCGATGGACCGCGATGCCGAAGTCGATCAGTTTGACGTTGTCGTTGGCATCCACCAGCAGGTTTTCGGGCTTCAGGTCGCGATGAAAGACGCCATGCTCATGACAATACGCCACGATCTCGGTGATATTTATGGCGAGTTTCATGAAGCGCCGAACCGAGACCTGATAGTCTTCCTGCATGATTGCGCGGAGCGATTCTCCCTCCATATAGTCCATGACGAGATAGGGTGTGGAGGTGTCCTCTCGAACTTCGATTACTTGCGGAATGCCGGGATGTTGCAGCAGTCGACCGATGGCAACAGCGCGTCGAAAGTGCTCATATGTAGCGATATCGCCCAGGCGCAACGGATCGAAGAACTTCATCACGACGTTCTTCCCAGTCTTCAGATCTTTTGCTTTAACCGCAGTCGCCTCGCCGCCTTCACCTAGAACTGCGGTGATCTCGTAGTGGTCAATTTTTACGCCCGGCGCCAAGCCAAAACGCGGCGGCTTTCCATCGGTCGGTATGGATTGTGTCTGCTGCGGTGATTCCGCCTGTAAGCTTTGCATCATGGCTTAGCTTTTACTCCTATCTTGTCGCCGGTACTGTCAGGGAGCATATTGCTTATCGCCGACTATATCACATGCTCGCAGGTCGCTATTTCAGGCGCATCGTGTTCGGTTGTTTGCACCTTGAGTGTTGCGCCAGCGCGCGTGCAGTAGCCACCCACCTTGCCATTGCGATCGATCAGCAGCAGGCGAATCCAGGCGTTGATCGGGTCGCTCAGCCGGCGCAGGTCGTGAATGGTTTCGCGCCCGGCCTGATCGATATCCCGCCCGTGCGACATGCCCAGCACGGCGCGAATGCACGTGCCGTGACGAATGGTCAATTCGCCTACGCCAGTACAGGCCGCGGCGCCGTAGCGGTCGTCGGCGTAGTTGCCAGCGCCGATGTTGGGTGAGTCGCCGATTCGCCCCGGATACTTCCATGCCACGCCGGAGGTCGTCACCGCGCTGACAATATGCCCGGTCGCGTCGCGGACAATCACATTCATCGTGTCGCCGCCCTCGTGATAGCGCATCGCGCGCACGACCAACTCGCTCAACGGGATTTTCAAAGAAGAGATTAGAGATTGGAGATTAGGGATTTCTGACCAATCTCGAATCTCTAATCCCCAATCTTTTCCGACGGCATTGAGGCGCTTAAGGTAGATGGCTTTGGCCTC
The DNA here is from genome assembly GCA_903921365.1 of uncultured bacterium. Taxonomy (GTDB): domain Bacteria; phylum Chloroflexota; class Anaerolineae; order J036; family Brachytrichaceae; genus CAIXPS01. The sequence continues at coordinate 18,402 of CAIXPS010000212.1, forward strand.
ATCATCCAACAGGTCTCCGGCCTCGGCCTTGATCTCAGCCGCGAATCGCGCTGCGCCAGCGTCGCTGAGCAGCACATGCGGCAGGCGCTCCATCACTTGGCGCGCCACAGAAATTGGGTGCAGGTAACCCTTTAGCGCGGAGACTGCGCCACTCGCGAGCGTCGCGCCATCCATGATGGATGCGTCCAGCTCCACTTCGCCGAGAATGTTCGGCAAACCGCTGAAACCGACCGAGTGATCTTTGACGTCCGACTCCACCTCGCGCGCGACGATTTCAGCCGCATCAATGGCCGGAGCCCCTTGCCGCAGTGCCTCGATGCCCGCCTGAATACAATCGTCACGGACTTCGCCGTTCACCAGAATGAGTGCGCTCATTTTTATCGTATGCAATCCTTATGTATGTGGTAGATGTCAGACTTCTCAAAGAAGTCTGACATCTACCACATCGTACACCCAGATTTCCCTCTTGACGTTTCCTCTCAACCCCCTAAAATGTAAATGAACGTTCGTTTATATTTTAGGATAACATGACAGAAAGTGAGAACCTGATAAAGGGAAAGCGCACACGAGCAGAGATTGTCCATGCTGAACGCGCAGCGTGAAGCATCTTTGTGTTGGTCAGCTCGATAACGCGATGGAGCAAGGATCCTGTCCCTGCTAACCAACCTTGCGAAGGGTCTTGAGCGGATGTGGTTCTACGCAAGTCCAACCTTCGCAAGGAAGCTGCGTGTGCCCTTGCGAAGGTTAGACTTGAAGACCCCTGCATCAGCACGATATCCTTCGCAAGGTTGTGAGCTACACCATCGCGTGGTTGATCGCCGGGTTCATCTAGATTCAAGAATGCGCCAGCCATTCTTGATCGCCGCGGCGCGCAATTCCTTATCGGGGTACACGGCGATCGGCGCGCGACACATTTGCAGCATAGGGATGTCGGCAGAGGTGTCGCCATAAGCAATATCGAGCGCCTCTGTGCCCAGATACGCGCGCAACCGCTCAGCCTTGACATCCTTGTTGTTCAGCGCGCCTTCGATGTGGCCGGTCGCCTTCCCTGCGCTGAACTGCAACGGAGTGCCAATGGCGTCGGACAGCCCTGCGCGCCGCGCGAAAGCCTGTGCAATCGGCTGATACGCGCCGGATGTCAGAATCGCGCGATGGCCTTCGGCGCGCAAGTGTTGTAACTCAGCCAGCACGTCGGCCCGCCGTTGCGGCCACATCACATGGTCGACCACCCACTCGCTCATAGTGTCGATGCGCGCCTGGTCAAAGCCCTTGAGCAACTGCGACAAATCGACGATCCACTGGTTCTGATATTCCTGCTTGTTGATGATGCCCATCTGCGCGACCAGCGTGCCCAGCAGATGCGGCGCCAGAAACAACCGGTATTGGGCAGCGTAACCGTGCATTTGCAAATACATGCCGACGCCCTTCCACGTCCGTCCAGTCGTTAATGTCCCCTCAAGATCCGATGCGACATTCATGGATGCCACCGTCCCTGTCCTGTTGTCATGGGGGAGGAGTGTATCACTCCGAAACCGGGTAAGCCACAATGCCAAGCGTGCCCGGCCCAAGGTGCGCCGACACCGCAATCGACAGGTTCGTCAGAACGATCTCCCTGCAATTCAATGTGGCGCGGACGCGTTCGAGCAGCGCCATGCCGGCTTCCGGCGCGCGCGCGTGCACGATGGCCACATTGACCGCCTGCTGTGCCAGACTCTGCTTCATCGCGTCGATGATGTAGGTGAGCGCCTTCTGCCGTGTGCGCACGCGCTCAGCCATGTCGAGCGCCCCATCGCGCAATGCAATCACTGGCTTGATGCTGAGCAGCGTGCCGATAGTTGCCTGGACCGCGTGCACGCGCCCGCTTAACCGCGCGTACTCCAGATTGTCCACTGTGAAGATAATGTGCATGTTGTCACGGATAAACTCCATGCGCTTGATAATGGCCTGCACCGACCCGCCGGCGCGTTCGAGCACGCGCGCTTCGCGACACATGTACCCCAGCCCGGCCGAGCCATTCAGTGTGTCGAGCGCAATCACGTTGATCTCGCCGGCCAGATCGCGCGCCGCATGTTGCGCCGATTCGAACATGCCCGACAGTTTGCTTGATAAGTGCAGCGACAAGATCGTGTCCCCAGGCGCAGCCACGCTGCGGTAGAACTCCTTGAACTGGTATGGTGAGGGGACGGCCGTCTTGGGGATATGGCGCATCTCGTCGACGACGCGGTAGAAATCCTCATCGCTCAGGTCGACGCCCTGAAGATAAGTGCGGTCACCGATGTGCAGGTAGATGGGAACCACCTGTATGTTGTAAATCTGTTTCCAATCGGGCGGCATATCACCAGAGCCGTCCATCACGATGTGCAGCATGCCCGGATCTCCTCGGTAGTGGATGTCTGCAGATGTCAGACTTCTCGGAGAAGTCTGACATCTGCAATGTTCTCATAGCTCAATCGTATGGACGAAGAATTGCTCGCCCATAGGCGCAGCGCGACAGGCCCATTGGCCGCGTGGGTCTATCACGCCGCATGGGGCCGAGCACGGCAGATGCGATGGCGCGGCGTTGTCCACGGTGACGATCCACACATTGCCGGCCGCGGCGCGCATGCGCAGGTTGGATTCGTGGAAATGCCACACGGTGTCGCGCGACCAATCGCTGCCGTCACGTCCACCATTGACGGCGTGGAAAATAACACGCGCGCCCGCGTGGGACAGTTGCTGGCTGAGATGCGGGTCGGGCATGGGGGTGCAGGCCGGGTTGGCCCACATATCGTTGCAGATCAGCCCGCCAATCGCGACGCCGTCGAAATTGAACGCGCGCAGATCGGTCGTCGCGTAGTAGTTGATCTCGCCCTCGGGAGGTTCCGTCACCGTGACGGCGCCGCAGCGCAGAATCTTGCTGTGAAACCCCAAATACTCGCCGTTCGCGGTGTAGAAACGCAACTGGTTGTAGATTAACCCATTGCTTTCCTTGAAACATGTGCCCAGCGCCAGCCCAACGCTTTTCTCGCGCGCCAGAGCAGCGACCTCGCGCAGCCCTGCTTCAACGGCAGCCGGATCGAAATTGGGCGTGTACCCGCTCAATGCGCCTTCAGGCGTAAGCAGGATATCTGCGCCGGCATGCGCGGCCTGTTCGATGGCGCAGCTGATCGTCGCGACGTTCTGGCGCACGTCATGGTCGTTAACGGCCATCTGGATGCCTGCAATTATCATATTCATGCGATGCACACAACAGAATCCCTTACCCGCGTCCCAGACGCTGGCTAACCGACATTAATGTGAAAATCCAGGGCGACATGCAACGCCGCAACGCGCTGCAGAGTCGCCGGCTTCAGCAAAATCCTCGGCAATTGGCGCAACGGGCCGTGCCAGTGCACCTCTAAGACGGCGATTGAGAGCGACGCCAGCTGCTGGATGCCGCCAGCGTCCTGTTCCAGAATATTCAGCAACATGCCAACGTTGTCGTCAACACTATCGGCCAGCGGCATTGGCGGTTTAATCGACACTCCGCTGCTGCTGACATCGGCGCTCATGTCCCATTGTTCATCAGGAACAAGGTGCGTTGCGGCGAGCAAGGCGCTGAGAGGATGCACCGTCGTGGAGCACGTCAGCCAACACTCGACTCCCGCCGCGATGCGCGCGCCGCGTATCTGCGGCGCCGGCAATGGATCGACCTGAACTGAGAGGAAATAGCTGGAGTTGATAAGCCCGAAGTAGATGATTACCGATCCGTCCGCCTCGTCCCGATCCACGCGCGCGATGTCGAATTCGCCACTTACCTTGCGAATAGTATGGTCTGCCAGCAGTTTTGCAGTAGAGCGCAACTGCGGCTGCCGCACTTCTTCAATTGCCAGCGCAATGCATCCGTCAGATGTCGTCATATCCTGTTGTTTTTCCATGATGTGTGTTCCATGCGACTATGCGGCTTTGCGCCGATCGGGATTACGCCGGTGCATTATTGTCATATGACTGGTGACCGCTGCCTGGATCAAGCCGCGCACGCGAACCTCTTCATTTTGTTGTTGCGTCACCATGTGATTTTCAGCGTTCGTCCACGTAACATTACCGGCGTTATAGTCGGCCTGATATTTGGTCCCGGGCCTCGTGTCTCCTCCGCGATACGCATGCGGCTTCGGCTCTGGCGGAAACTCCAGGGTGAAATGCGCGCCAGCCGTGCCAGCGCTGGGATACAGGATGTCCATCAACTCATCGGTGGTTTTTTCGACTGCCGCAGGAAGGCTGGCCTTCGCATCTTTAGCCATCACAATCGCTGCATAGTTCCCCAGGAAGACGGAGTTGTGACCCACCGCGCCGCCGTATGCGCCGACATTATTGGTAACGCGCGCGGCCCCGTTTCCATTGGTGTATCCCAGATACTTGCACCAAGCTTCCTTGGTTGCCTCGTACTGCTTGTCGACTTCATCCTTGTAGTCCTGTTCGATCTGCACCTTCGACTTATACCCGGACGATCCCTTGATAATATGACGCTCCTCATGCACGATCTTGCTTACCTGGGAATCAAGATAATACGGCGCCGCCTCGTACTTTGCCTTCAAGTCGTGCGCTGCTGTTTCCTTGACGCGATCCGAATAGCTATTCAGGGTATTGGTCGTGCTCACCAAAGCTTCCGTTTCTGAATTAGTGATGCGCCCTTCGCGTCCCTTCACGTCCAACTGGGTCTTTGTGAACAGTTCGTTGATCTTCACCAATGCTTCTGTTTCTTCGGTCTTCCCACGAGCATCCTGGCCGGTGGTGGAGTGGTCTGTCAGTTTGTTCTCAGCCTTTTGCGCATCTTTCATGCGGGTCTGGTCATTGTTGCTTAAGATTTTGTGCGCCTCATCAAAGGCTTTGATGGCTTCGTCAAGCGCAGGTCGGTCAGCGACAACATCGAAATCGACTTTGGAAATAACAGCATCGACGGCTGGCAACAGATCGCGGACACTGCGCTGACCGTACTTGCCGCCCTTCTGGTCGAGGTCGTTCACTTTTTTGTGGTCAGCGGCAAGCTCTGTGAGGGTGTTGCGGAAGTCGGCCATGAGCCCATTCACGCCTTCGCGATCGGCTGTCAGGACGCCAGACGTGATCCTGGTATGTTTCGCCGTGGCTTGCGCAACAAACGCAACTTTGAACCGCCCCACGACCTTGATCGTGGCGATTTCATCCTTGAGCCGCTTCAGCAGGCTTCTTCGGCTGATGCGTTTAGTCGTCCATTCCAGCACGTACTGCGCCCATGCCAGTTTTGACTTATAGTAACCTAATGATGTGTTGCCTTTCTTTTTTTCTTCCTGCCAGGCCTGGAGCATCTTCACGTTTTGAGTATCTATTTTTATTACATCAAGGTCTGCAGGTTCGAGCGCGTCGTACTTGAGCTTGGCCGCAGCTGAAGTAGTCTCCATCGCCAGTTTGGCAGACTGCAGCTCGACCAGTTTGCGCGCCTCTTCTTCTTTCCTGAGGACTTCGAGTCTGCGCTCGTTCTGATTCACCTTGTCCTGCGCAAACGCGTCCTGCAGACCCTGTTTGCGATTCTCCGGGAGTGTGCCGGGCTTTACCTGCGGGTTCATCTCAGCGAGTCTTTTCTGGTAACGCGGGTCACGCTGCTGGAACTGCTCTTTCAGCATCTGGTTAGAGTCGCCAATGGTTTGCTGGCCGAGCTTCGTGCCGCTTGTTGACCGGGTTCCGCCAATCTCGCCGAGTTTGTTCTGGTAACGCGGGTCGCGCTGCTGGAACTGCTCTTTCAGCATCTGGTTCGAATTTCCAAGCGTTTCATCGCTCAGTTTCGTGCCACTTGTCGCCCGGGTTCCGCCAATCTCACCGAGTTTGTTCTGGTAACGCGGGTCGCGCTGTTGAAAGTGCTCCTTCAGTGTCGAGTTCAATGCGCCCAGCTTGCCTACATTCTGCGGCGCTTGCGGGCCAATCTCTTTCAGTTTGTTCTGATAACGCGGATCTTCAAGCTGAGAGCGCTCTTTGCGCTCGCGTCCTTCACGCGCTTCTACTTCAGACCATGGCGCATCAGCCAGCATGAGTGGCACGGCGGGTTGGACAATCTCTTTCGGCGGCTCCCACTTGCGCGGCGATTCATCCTCGTCCTCCACCTCTTCAATCTTTACCTCGTCGTTGCCTACGCGTTGAATGATGTCTGTTGAATTGTGGTTGAACGACCGCCGCAGTGTGCTTCGTTGCAGTGGCGCCGCGCCCTGTTGAATGGTATGCGTCAACTCGTGCGCCAACAGGCGCTTGCCTGCAACGGTATCAAGATCGTTCTTACCCTTGCCAAGGTAGATGTCATGTCCGTGGGTGAAGGCCTGCGCGCTGATAGCTCGATTGAGCTTCATTGCACTGCCGCCGGTATGCAAACGCACCTTGCCAAAGTCGGCGCCAAAGCGCGGTTCCATGAACGCCCGCGTGCGCGCGGGAAGCGGTGCGCCGCTTCCTGTATCGCTCAGATGCTGCTCGAAATCCGAGCCGGCATCGAATGCATCCGTGGCTGCGTCGCGGACAGTCTGCACAGATTCATCGTCCGTGCGCAACGGGGTTACCCCCTGTGCTGCCGGCGCGTCGGGCGCATTCGACATACGCATCACACGCTCGGCCGTCGCATCAGCCTCCTGTTCATAGGCGTCATCGGCAGCGCCAACGGTGAGTTTGGGTTGAATTGTGATGCCGCGCCGCGCCAGTATGCGTTGTGGAGACCCACCCGGAGTGGTCAAATCTGTGCTGCTGCCTGTAGTGTTTTGGTCGATCAATCGCATGGCGCGGCGCATGCCCACGGTGCGGTTCAGCACAATGACGTCCGCGGGGGTGATGGCCGCGCGCCCCTGACTTAAACGCTGTGCGATTCCTGCGGCGCTCGGTCCTCCCACATCATTTGCAGGCGCAATCGAGGCGGGAGAGCGCTGAGGCTTTTGGGCCTTCTGCTGATCTTGCTTACCAGAACCTTTTATGGCTTTATCCGCCATGGGTTATTACTCCATCAATAACTATACAGGCGATTCAGCAGGTGTGCGATGGGAGAAAAATCGTCGCATATCCAACACAAGACATCCACTGGACACCGGCATATTGTCGCCGTGCGCGACTATTTTACAGGAAATTGCTGGAGGATTAAGTTAACGGCAAGAGACCCTCGCGACGCAGGACGTCATCCAACCCATCCAGCAACTGATTGGCCGCACTGACAACGGGATCGCCAGGTGTCGCGCAGGCTGAGAGCAACCGTGCTATATCCGCGCGCATCGTCGCGGGGCGTTTGAGACAACGGGCCTCGGCGTCGTCCAGCAGGCGTTTTTCGCCCGGATGCGGAAGCCGATTGATTGCATACAGAATGTCGAAATAGCTCGCCAGCATAGCCGCTGCCCGGTGATTCAGGCTGACCAGATCACTTCGCGCGGCTGCCTTTGCCAACTGCCGCAGATACGACGAGGTGATTTGCCGCAGCACCGGGTGATTCAACGTAATGATGGCCTGGACCAGCGCTTCGGGATAATCGATCTTGGCTCGTACCTGCTGGCGAGCAAACCAGCCCGATCGGTCAAAGAGCGGCAAGGATATCCGTGCGGTGTGCCAAAAGCAGGTGGTGTATCCAAGTGATGCCTGATGCAGATCGAGGACGCGTTCGATTTGCGCCTCCATCCAGTCGACGTTGAAGAAAACCAGGTCGACGTGAATGCCGGTTCTGGCGTCGTCATACTCGATACCTGGTCCCCAGTAGTCCACAATCTCGACCGCATCCGAGAACTCGCGCGCGACGCCAGCGCGGACGCTTGCTGCGATGTCGCAGTGCGTATAGATGTAGACATCGATATCTGATTGATCTCCGGCAGCGCCGGTGGCTTGTGACCCGGCGATGGCGACTGCCTCCACATCGGGCAATTCAGCCCAGCGCATGGCGATATGTTGGGCGAGTTCATGCAAGGCGTCGTTCATGCGCACACTCGATATGAGTTGCGGCGCATCATATAGCTACGATCTCTTTGGGTATGCCCCCAAGATAACTTCGGACAGTTCGGTCGAACCGGATGCGGGCGTCATTCTCATACAGTGCGCGCACCGCATCGAAGTCTGGCACATCGCCGCTGGTCAACGCGGCCAGATGATCGAAGAATACGAAATCATCGAGCGTGAGCTCTTCAAAATGATCCATCACGCCCCAGCAATCCCATGCCAGCAACTCGGCTTTATTCAGAGCAGCGATGTCGCGGATAAAATCGCCGAGGATAAACCACAGCCCATGCATATCTGCGATGCCAAACGCTTCCGGATTGGCTTGTCCGCTGCGCGCCATCTGCCATGCCTTGCCGCCAACGATGAATTGATCGCGCGGGACATGGAGCGTGTCGAACGGCGTGTGCAGCACGCCTTGCTGGAACGCGTCAAGTTGCGCGTCCACCAGCTTCCAGCGTCCTTGCGCGGCGTCCCAATACTCTGCGACCCAGTGATCCTCGTAGTGGTCGGGCATGAAATACGCGCCAAAGCCACACCGGGCGCGCGCCGGCACGCCCTGATGGCGCAGAATGGCCACCAGGAAATGCGTAAAGTCGCGGCAGTTGCCAACGAGCTTTTTATCCAGCGGGCGAGCTTCGGTAAGCGGTCGCGCATCCAGGTCGAGCATGCGCGCCAACTGGCGTTGCATGGTGCGCTCGAACAACAACTCTTCCTGGTTGACGTTGATGTGACGCCCATAGCGATCCGCCCAGAAGACATGAATGATGGCGCCTTGGACGATCCTGCACAGTTCGCCAATATCGGTTGGCAGACCATCAAACAGATAGCCATACATGCCGGGGTCTGAGATCGCGCCCTGGCTTGAGAAGAAATCTAAAGACGTGTTCATACCGGTTCAAATGTTTTCCAATTTTGGAATTCGCGGACAAACTTGACCAGTTCATGCGTCGCGACCTCATACAGTCGTTCACCCTTCTCCGGTGTGGCGACTTCGGGGTGGCTGAGTGCGCCGGTCGCAGTGACATGCTCAAATGGTCGCGCCACGGATACGCGGCTGGGGCCGCTGGAATCGGGCGTGTAGAACTCAGAGTCGAAGGTAAAGTTGGCTCCGCGCGCCAGGCCCATGCGCACGAGTTCGGGACGGATGCGCAGGATCATGCTGGTTTCGAGTTCGCACGCGTGCGTGACGTGGTCTTGTTTTTCAAGCAGGTCGATCTGGGCGATCTGTGGCGCGGCCATCGCGAACCACGTAGCCATCACCAGCCACAGGTCGCGCTCATCGCGGTGGCGCATCTGGACGTTATACAGCGCCGCATAACCGGGGTTGCCGTTACCGCCGTGCGAGTTGAACAATACGATACGCGTGAATCCGCCGCCGATCAGGCTTTCCAGGATGTCTTCCAGCATTTGGGTATAGACCCCGTTGCTGATGCTGACAGTGCCGGGGAAGCGGCGATGATGGTCGGACGCGCCAACATACAACACGGGCAGGAACAACGCCTCTTCGCCCAACTCCGCCTCGGCGCGCCGGCATATCTCGGCGTTGATCAGTGTATCGGTGAGCAGCGGCAGGTGATGGCCGTGCTGCTCCAGCGATCCAATCGGCGCAATCACCACCTTGTGACAGTGTGCGGCAATCTCAGTGTGTTTCAATTCTGCGTACTGCATCCTCTCCTCCTATCTGCTCCTTCTCTCCGCTCCTCATTCACCTCTTCACCTCCGCTCGTCTTCACAACGACTGGCTCCACACCGGCGCAATAGCGGCGCGCGCATACAGATCGGCCCATTCGGGTGTGCCGTCATCGGGGCGGGCGTGCATGCGCGCGCCGCGCTCCTGCACCGGCATGCTGCCGTTAAACGCGTCGGTCCAGCATTGCTGGATGTTGGCGAAATGGCGCACGCGGTTGCCCGGCCAGGCCACTGACAGCAACAGCTTCGGGCGCGGTAGTTCGTAGGGCGGCTGCATCTTGTAGCGCGCCAGAGCCTCGTCATCCACCTCCACGCCAAGTCCCGGCGCATCAGGAACCTGCGCATAGCCGCCCACGATGTTGATCGGGGTGGTCAGCAGATCATCGGCGTAGTTGTTCAGACAGTTTACCGCCGGCCACTGCGCCATCGGCAGCACAGCGCCAAGTTGCACCGACAGCGCGGTCGTCAGCCCCGCGCCCACGATCTGCAGGAAAAACGGCTTGTCGAATTGCGCCGCCAGCGCTCCCTGCTTCAACACGCTGCTGATCCCGCCGCCGATAACAAAGCCATCGCACGCTTCATCGCGCACCACCACCGGGAACGGCGGGTCGCCAAAGTGCAACGCGATCGGGCGCGTGATCTTCTGGCGCAACTGGCGCAAGCCTTCCACATCGCGCTGGAAGATCGGCGACTCGTACAGCGCCGTGCGCGGCTGGCGATCCAGTTCGGTAAGCACTGGCGCCGCATTGCTGGCGTTTATAAGCATCTGATTCCAATCCATGTCGATCTTAAAGTGCTCTGGCGTGACGTTGCTGATGGCCTGCACCTGCTCGTACACATCCCACCACGGGCGCGCCTTGGTCTTCATCGCCGTGTACCCTTTGGCCTGCGCGTCATGCGCCTCCTCGGCCAGCGCCTCGGGCGGGAAATCGATGTTCCACCACGAGATGGGAACCCAGTCGCGCACCTTGGGCAGATTGCACAGGCGATACAGCGGCACGCCAAGCGCCTTGCCCACGGCGTCGTAAATCGCCATCTGCAGGCCGGCCCCGAGTGTGTCATCACCGAGGAAGTCGGCGGCGTTGTGGCCTTTCACCCGCGCCACGGCCTCGTCGCTCACGCGTCCCCATGTGTAGTGCGGCAGCGTCTCGCCGTAGCCGATGATGCCGGCGTCGGTGGTGAGTCGCACGACCTCGCTGATACACCACTGCCACACCTCGCGCGCGTTCCATATCTCGCATCGCGGAGTCATCGGCACACGCACCGTAATCCGCTCAATATCCGTAACGGTCAGTTTAAGTGTCATCGCGTCCTCCAGCGCTGATTGTAGAACAGGGCGGTGGAATCCGCGCAATCCAGTTATCATTGTCATCTGCGTTGATTGTGACCTTTAGAAGTTGTATTGGAGGCAGGTAAACCATATGTCACTGGCAATCGATTATCCGACCGTAACGCGCGAACAGTATGAGCGCGACGGCTTTGTCATTCTGAACAGGCCATTGATTCCGAGCGGGTTGCTCCAGCGTGCCATCGAGGGCATGGATGCCATCCGGCGCGGCGAGTACGATACCGGTCGCACTCCGCAGCCGTCCGTGTGGAACCCCGGCGACGATCCCAATGCGTTGTGCAAGATCGAGATGCCGCAGATGGCGAACCGCGCCATCCTCGAACTGGTCAGCCACCCCGCGATTGGCGCGGCGGCGGCCGCGGCCACGGGCGCGCACACGGTGCAGGTGTGGTGGGTGCAGTTGCTCTATAAACCCTGCCTGCCGCCCGGCGTGACGGCGAAGACCAACGTCGGCTGGCATCAGGATCGCCATTATTGGGGACAGTGGGAACCCGGTAGCGAGTTGCTCACAGCCTGGGTAGCGCTCAGCGATGTCACGCCGTCTTCGGGGCCGATGGTCTTCGTGCGCGGGTCGAATACATGGGGATTGCAACGGGGCAGCGACTTCTTTGCGCAAACCGATATCCGCTCCAGCTTTCAGTCGCCGGCAGGTAAGACCTGGGAAGAGACGCCGGCCGTCTTGCCGCCGGGCGGTTTCAGCCTGCATCACAATCTCACGATCCACGGCAGCGGCCCGAACATGGCAGGCGCTCCACGTCGGGGTTTTGCTATCCACCTGCGCACCGACAAAAGCAAGCCAGTGGGTGACAAGCGCGAGGGCTTGACCGCGTTCATTGACGACCCAAGTGCGTGTCCGGTGATCTACCGGGCATAGGTTGCGACTCTGGCGCTAGCCAGCATTTCCTGCATTCTCACTCATAATAGAGACAGGTAACAAAACATGAAAGATGACCTGTCCCTCACCATACTGATTTCGCAAATGACGCTCGAAGAGAAAGCCGCGCTGTGCACAGGTGAAAGCACTTGGACGACCACGCCGGTAGAACGGTTAGGCATCCCGGCGATGATCGTATCCGATGGCCCGCATGGCGTGCGGCGTGTGCCCAATGCCAACGCGATTTCGCAGCAAAGCCTGCCCGCAACGTGCTTCCCGACGGCGTCGGGGTTGGCAGCGACGTGGGATGTGGGGTTGGTCGAACAGATGGGCCAGGCGCTGGCCGAGGAGTGCATCGCGTTGGACGTGGACGTGCTGCTCGGTCCGGGCGCGAACATGAAGCGCACGCCGTTGAACGGACGCAACTTCGAGTACTTCTCCGAAGACCCGTATCTGGCAGGTGAAATGGCGGTGGCGCTCATCAGTGGCGTGCAGAGCAAGGGCGTTGGCACGTCGCTCAAACACTTCGCGGCGAACAACCAGGAGTTTCAGCGCTTCACCATTAACGCCGAAGTGGGCGAGCGCGCGCTGCGTGAAATCTACCTGCCCGCGTTTGAGAAAGCGGTGAAGAAGGCGCGGCCGTTTACGGTCATGTGCGCGTACAACAAGCTCAATGGCGAGCACTGCTCGCAAAACCACCGGCTACTCACCGAAATCCTCAGGAACGAGTGGGGCTTTGAAGGGCTGGTGGTCTCCGACTGGGGCGCAGTGCACGACCGCGCCGCGGCGCTGCAGGCCGGACTTGATCTGGAGATGCCAGGGCCAAAACCAGGTCGCGTTGCGTCCGTCATCGCTGCTGTGCGCAACGGAACGCTGGCTGAATCGGTGCTGGACGACTCTGTGCGCCGCATCCTGCGCATCGTGTTCATGGCCGCCGATACGCCTAAAGGCGCTAACGGCGCCAAGGGCTCGCCGTTCAACGTCGATGCTCATCACGCCCTGGCGCGCCAGATAGCAAGCGAGGGCATGGTGTTGCTCAAGAACGATGGCATCCTGCCGTTGCAGAACCCGCAACACATCGCGGTGATCGGCCATGCCGCGCAGGCGGCGCATTTCCAGGGCGGCGGCAGTTCGCACATCCATGCTAGCCGCGTCGACGTGCCGTTTGTCGAGTTACAGAAACTGGCCGGCGAAGCGGAACTGATGTACGCACCCGGTTATCCCGCCGACGATAGCTTCCAGCAACCGCTCATCGATGAAGCGGTTGCTGCCGCGAGGGTCGCTGATGTGGCGTTGCTATATGTGGCCTTACCCACGTACAAAGAATCGGAAGGCTACGACCGCCCCGACCTCGATGTGACCCGCCAGCAGGTCGCGCTGATCAAGGCCGTGGCCGCGGCACAACCGCATACTGTTGTAATCCTGAACAACGGCGCGCCGCTGGCGATGAGCGAATGGATCGATGACGTCAATGCGGTGCTCGAAGCGTGGATGATGGGGCAGGCCGGCGGCGGCGCCATCGCCGACGTGCTGTATGGCAAAGTCAACCCTTCCGGCAAACTGGCTGAGACTTATGCACTCAAGCTAACCGATACACCAGCGCACATCAACTATCCGGGCGAACTCGGCACAGTGCATTATGGCGAAGGCATCTATATCGGTTATCGTTACTATGACGCAAAAGGCGTGCCGGTGCTGTTTCCGTTCGGCTATGGCTTGAGCTACACCCGCTTTGCATACAGCAACCCGACGGTGTCGGCTCACGAGTTCATGGATGTAGATGGCGTGACCGTGTCAGTAGATGTCACCAACACTGGCAAGGCGGCCGGCAAGGAAGTGGTGCAGGTGTATGTCAGCGACCGCGTGGCGCAACTGGCGCGACCACCCAAGGAACTGAAGGGTTTTGCCAAGGTCGCATTGCAACCGGGCGAGACGAAAACCGTCACTATCGCGCTGGACTTCCGCGCCTTCGCCTACTACCACCCGACCTACAAACAGTGGGTCGCCGAAGACGGTGCCTTCGACATCCTGATCGGCAGTTCATCCGCCGACATCCGCTGCACACAGACTGTGACGCTGCAAAGCACGCAGCAATTGCCCTCAATCCTCAATCGGGAGTCCACGGTGCATGAGTGGCAGGCAGACCCGCGTGGCAAAGTGGTTGTGGCGCAGGTGTTCGAGAAGATGCAGGCGCAGACACAGAAGATGTTCAGCGGCGGTGATTCCGAGGAATCGGGAATCGGCATGGACACATCCGCGTTCATGGATGACATGCCGCTGCTTAATTTACTCGAGTGGATGGAGAATGAGTTTCATGAACCCGCCGAGGTGATCGTGCATCGGTTGCTGGCGGAGGTGTATACGTAGGTGATCCCCAGCAGAAAGTATTTTGAGCGGGGGCGACCGTCTGTCCGGCTCCATTTATCACTGATGTGCAATACAATTATGTCTTGGCGTGTTTATATGAATGAAATGGAGCATCGTCGTGATCAAGAAGTTGTATCTCAATCCATCAAGGAGGCATGCGATGTCCGGTGATATGAATCCTCAAGCCCAGAAGAATGGAAGTTCCAAGGGTATTTATATGCCGCGAGAATTCACGGTTCCTACTGTGGCAGAAGCCCAGGCGATGATTAACCAGGCAGTGGCAGGTCTCGGCATCAACCCAATCGAGGCCACTGATCCAGAAGGCTGGCGTCACTTAAGTCTGGGCGTGGCCCATGGCATGGTCAACGTGTTTGAATGGCAACCAGGCTTGCACTTCCTCGTGATCTGGTCACCCATTGTTAAGATTCCTGAAGATCAGAGGTTGCGTGCTGAGCTTTATGAGACCGTGCTCAAGCTCAATAACCACGAGACCGGAATTGGTCGCTGCTCGCTCATGAGTGATGGGGTTGTGATCTCATACGTACGACCCATTCATGCCCTGGATATGGACGAGGTTGATGATGCGATACGGATGGTCATGGTGACTGCAGACAGGTTGAAAGAAAAGCTTATCCCGGCATATGATGTCGAATTGCCGAAAATCGCAATGGACAACGGCACATGGCAGAACATGGCAAGTATGATGCGCTCATGTGATAAGTACTCACAGAAGATATTCGGCGCAATCGTTGAGGGTTGGTTGTCTCGTAAGGGCAATGTCGATGTGGGGCAAAGTGGCATCGGACTAAATGGCATCACTGATCCCTCCAAATCACTTGCTGCTCTGATAGCACGTGCATCGGCGGGTGCAATCGTGACACTGGGCTGGAATTCACTGGTCAAGGTGTCAGGCGTGACTGCAGAGGCTGCAAAGGCCTTTGAGGAGATTGTGCCGCGTCCCAAGCGCTTTGTTATCACTGAGGGGTCAGCTCACCTTCCAGTAGATGAGAGTTTCACCACGGCAATGGTTGAGCAACTCCTGGACGCACTTGTTTCACTTGACCAAATGTTGATTGGTGTAACACCACCACCAAAGCCCAAGCTGCCTGACCTGCAGAAACGATGGGATTTGAGGATTGGAGTTGGAGGCGCGACTCAACTCGGGATTGATTCGTTATTGGAGTCCTGCCCGAAAGCAGTGCAGCCCGTTTACCGTGCTCTAATTCAAGGTTGGCACGATGCCGGTCAGCCGCTATATACTAAAACAGAAGATCGTGTCGCACTCCGGCTAACCGTTGGCAATAGCACCTTTGCCATATGCACACTCTATGGTCCCCAGAAAGCCAGGCCGGCCCGGATCGAACTGTACTATCCATTGTCGTATTACTTCGACGGGCGTGAAGAAGCCAGGCGACGGTATGAACAGGGTGTGGCTCGATCACCGGGATTCCAGGCGCATAACTCTGGTGCACGCATTCCGATGGACAATACGTTTACGGTCAAAAACGGTGAAGACCTCCTGAAGATCCTGCGCCGCCTTGCTCAAGATACGAGATCATAGACTGGGGCAGCGATTCGGATACTATGAATCAATCTGTGGGAGCGAAGAACTGAAGTATGTTGTATCTCGCATATGGATCAAACCTGGATTGTCGTCAGATGATTGAACGTTGCCCAACCGTGCGATTCTTCTGCGTTGCCCGGCTAGATCAACATCGGCTTGACTTTACACGCCGATCAAGGAGCCGGAATTGTGGTGTTGCAGATATTGTAGCTGCCAGTGACACTGTAGTGTGGGGCGTCGTATATGACCTACTTGATTCTGACATAACTTCTCTGGATACATACGAAGGCTACAACTCATGTCGGGCCGATACCTCATATAAGCGCGAAGAACGCTATGTCTTTACAAAGTACAACAACCAGCGGTTAGCCGTTTGGACCTATGTGGCAAACCGAGAACCGAATCCGCCAAAGCCCAATGCTGAATACAAACGGCACATTGTTGAAGGAGCACGCTTCTGGCGTTTGCCGGACGAGTATCTTACTATGCTAGATCTAATCCAAACCGACGGATAGAGTTTCATAGAACCCAAATATTGGCAAGTGTTATTCATTGCTCGGTCTCTATCTCCATCTTCGCCGCATACCTGAGCCACGATTCACGCCACCACTTTTCCGACTTGCCGCAGTTGATATCAGGATGCCCAGCATACTGCTTGCCAGTGATCCTCGTAAAGACGTCCGCCATCAGCACTGTCCGACTCATTGCCTTTCGTGGCGCAACCATCTGCCGGCTCATTTGCAGTTGGCTTTTCACGCTTATTTCCCTTGGGCAGCTGATATCAGGACACATTTGGAAAACGGGTAAAAAACAGGTGCAATCGGGACGAGATGGTCCAAAATCCGGTCTGTGAAAACAACAGATTCGATTGCACCTGTGACGGATTATATTCGTGATGTATTGCCGTTGGCACACGGGCATCAAATAAAAGGATTGAGCGATTTCATCGTGGCAATCATTGAGCGACAGACCGGCAATCAGGCCGAGTTGGTGCGTGGGATGGGGAACCAAGAGGCAGGCGTGAAACGGCTGTCACGATTGATTCACAACGAACGCCTGGATCCGCGAGAATTGGCGCGGGCGGTTTTGGATCAAGCGATCCAGCAGATACCTAAACGAGGAAAGGTGCGGCTAGCGGTCG
>CAIXPS010000213.1 GCA_903921365.1 uncultured bacterium
GTGAAACCCGTGCCAACGGCAGTCTGTGGCGCAGTGGGCGCCGCAGGCGCATTACGCGCGAAGGCAACTCCGGCCACGGCTAATGACACTACGAATACGGACACTGGAACTACGAATCGAGCATGCATGTCAAACCTCCAACGAATGGGAAAGTTGAAACTGACTACAGTTTTATGGTAGATACAAAAGCGGTCCGCGAGTCTCACATTTAGCCTTCTGCGTCTCAGATAACAGGTCGACTGGGGCTATTTCTTAGCCTGACCTCAATGCCGTCGCACCCCGGAAAGTACAAACGGAACTCGCAGCAGTCCGCCTGGAACTCATAGGTGAAAACGCCGCGTTGTGGCTGACCAGATTCGACCGAGATCATCGTCGGGGCGGACTGTTCAGCCAACGACCATACCTGCCCGGCATGGTCTTGAAACAGCGCTGGCGCTCGCGCCAATCCCTGTAGCGGTGACAAACCGGTGTGAACCAAGGTCACGGCCTCCGGGCGCAATTCACTTCTGCCCGCGCCAAGAAAGACGTATTCAAGCGTAATCGCCACGTAGCGGAAACGCCCTGGCAAGCGGCGGTGGAATGCATCGAACCCGCATCTGTCTTCCACCTGTATGCAGCGCACAGTCCACGCCGGCCCACAGGCGCCGCTCTCGTCGTCCGGTAAATCAGGCCGAGCTGGTGAGATGATATGAGTCAATAATCGACCTCCTTGTAGATGCTTGAAACATACCGCCGCGGCGCGGGCGAAAGTCTCAATTTGATTGCGCTCCGTCTCAAATGGCGTCTGTGATTAGTTTACTCGGTATCTGCTACAATGCGCGCACGCAGCGGGAGGCACGGATGCCGGTTCGGACCAAGCGACAGTCTTCATCTTCCAGTCAGCCTGAGACGTTCCAAGACCATCTTCGGCGCGCGCTCGAACAGTTCCATGACGCCCAGTGGCTCGGTGAACACTCCCCTTTATCCGCGCCGTACTTCCTGGGTTCCGACCAGCGCCCATCTCCAGCGGGTTTTGGATCGATACAGCGGGGAGAGACACTGCAACGCCTATTGCGCCAGGCTGCCGACTGGCTGGCTACTCAGGGCGAGGATGCACATGAAAGCTTCGATGTGGTCCGCCAGTCCTACTTTCAGCGGCCAGCACTGACGGCTGAGGAAGTGGGGCGTCGATTGAATATGTCTCGCGCCACCTACTTTCGCCGGCGTGAACAGGCCATTCAACATTTATCCGCCGCCTTCATCAGACAAATCAACCCCGCGTTGCGCCTGGACCGCCCATCACATCCCGAACAGATCATCGGGCGGGATGAGTTGCGCCAGGCGTGCTTGCACGCTCTTCAGTCTGGGCGAACGGTTGGGCTGAGCGGCCCGGCTGGCGTTGGCAAGACGACGATCGGGGCATCCCTTATCGATCAGATGACCGCGCGTCACACCTTCTGGTTCACTTTCATCCCAGGCCTGAATGATCATCTTGGCAGTGTGTTGTTCGCCCTGGGCTATTTCCTGTGGCAGCAGGGTGCGGCCAACCTGTGGGGACAATTGGCGGCCGACCAGGGCCGCATCAATCCGACCATCCTGACCCGGCTGTTGCATGCCGACTTGGATGCGTTGCACCCGGCGCGCCCCGTGTTGTGTTTCGATGAGGTCGATCTTCTGCGCCCCGATGAGGCCGAGTCACACGCCCTTATCGTTGCGTTCCTGGGCAGCTTGCGCGGATCGTGCGGCTGCCTGTTTATCGGCCAGCGCCCCTTGATCGAGGTAGACGAGCAGTTTGCCCTCGATGGCTTGAGCGCGCCCGATGTGCAACAATACCTGGAGTTAGCCGGGATCACTCTGACGGCGGAGGATCGCCAACACCTGATCGCTCTGACCGCTGGCAACCCACGCCTGATCGGCCTGCTCATGTCGTTGCATCACTCAGGTGAATCGATCACGGCTGTGCTACAGCGTCTGCAGACCGCGCCGTCGGTGGAGTTTCTGTTGAACCGCATCCGGCAACACCTCGACCTGGCAACCCAGGACTTGCTTGACGACTTATCGGTTTTCCGCCGCTCTGCGCCGGCGGACGCATGGTCGCGGGACATCCAAACCACGCTTGTCGATCGGCGCCTGGCCGCCTATGATGCGCATGGCGGTATTGCGCTGTTACCCACATTGCGCGCCGTAATCGTTGACAGGCTACGCCCCGACATACGCCGGCAGTCGCATCTCAAAGCTGCCAATATCCGCGCCGCGCGCGCCGAGCACACCGCGGCTGCATATCACCTCGTCCGCGCAGGTGAAGCAGGCCGCGCCGTCAGCCTGTGGTATGGGCATCGCACCGAGGAGATCAATCAGGGTCAGGGCAGCGCGGCGTTGGCGTTGTTCGAGCAAGTAGATCAAGGCGAACTCGTGGGTGCGCAGCGTGATGAATGGGCGCTCGCAGTCGCTGAACTGCGCAGGCTGGCCGGGCAGGACCCCCGCGCCAATCTGCGAGAGGCCAATTGGCACTCACCGGTGTACAAGGCGCAAGCCAAACGGCTGGAAGGCGACGTGGCTGAGTTGCTGGGTCATATCGACGATGCGATCAAATCGTACCAGGACGGTCTGGCAACGGTCGAGAATCTCCTGGCTGAGAAAACGCTATTCGAAAAGAACCTGGGCTGGGTTTACATGCGCCAGGGCGGCGCCAGCCTCGATCTGGCCTGGCAAAAAGCCTGCCTCGCCCGGTTCGAGGCCGAACGGCTGCAGGGGGATATTCAGTCGCGCCTGGGCGGCTTCGCTCAGGCCGAAGTCCACTATACGCAAGCTCTCGCTCTGGCTGAGTCGTTCAACCACGTCGAAGGCAAGGCCAAGACGCATAACCACCTGGCAACGTTACTCACACGCCAGTGCCGGTTGGATGAGGCGGGTGACCATCGCCAGCAGGCGATCACGCTCTTCCAGCAGATGGGCAACCAGGTCCACCTTGCCGGGGCCAAACTCAATATGGCGTTCCACTACAATCTGGTCGGCCAGCAGCAGGCCGTCATGCCGCCGGCAGAGGCTTCACTCGCCGGTGTCTTCGAATTGGCGGTGCAGGTGGCGACAGAAGCACTTATCCTGTTTAAGCAGTTGGGACAGATGCAGGGACAGGTCATCGCCCTGCAGAACCTGGCAGAGGCTCATCTCTTCCTGGGTCATCTGGCGGAGGCGGAGCAAAGCGCCCAGCGCGTCATTGATTCACAGGCGCCGGCTGTGTTGCCGGATGGGCTGCGCACCCTGGGCGAAGTCCGGCTGATGCAGGGCAACGCGGCTGCTGCAGAGGAGCTCATTCGCCAGTCAATCACCTTGGCAAAGCAGAACGCCGATCGCTACCTGGAAGCCTACGGATGGCGCGCCCTGGCTCACACCCTGTGCATTGATAATCGTCAGAACGAAGGACAGCTTGCCTGTGACGAGGCCATTGTCCTGTTCGAGTCACTCGAACTACCGCAGGAGGTTGAGCGCTGCCGCGCGATGTGGGCGCGTCTCGCTGCCTCGCTGCCTAAGCGCCAAGTCTCACCACAGTAGACCCACCCCATCTCCTGGTGCAAAGCTTATTGTTGGTGCGGTGCATATCCAGCCGAGCCCGCCCAACGCTGCGATGCCACCGTCCGGTCGGCACGCACTCCGCGTAGGGTATCCTCACGTATTGTGCCAGACACCATAAGGCGTTGTTGTCATCGACGTCATTACTGACTTCATTGGTGGTTTCGAGGTGGGTAAGAAACCTTGTAATGAAGTCTTCAAGCGTTTTGCCTGTTTCGCCTTGATACGCTTCCGACTGCAATATTTGCAGATATTCATTAGGAGAAGAGCCTGTTTCTAATTGTCTTCTGCCACCCAATGTCCTTCCCTGTCCTTGCTCTGGCATGATAGGGAAACATTCAACCAATCCCACAGACCAGCCCGGAAAAGCGCAAATACGCCCATCGTGAATGACTTCTGACTTAGTTTGGCCCCGCTGAGCGCTTGAATATGCTTGTGGAAAGTAGGCGAGCTCGTCCGTGGCGATTGCCTGTCTTAAGGCATCCCATATCCAGACCTGTTTCTCCTTATTGACACGAACAGGTGTAAGAGGCTCTGAGACTGAAGGTCTGGTCTGGTATATTTTCCCTTCTGCGGCGTGTTTCAGAATAGCGGCGTTCATCAGGTCAAACAGGGACGGCAGCGGCATTGCCAGAGGTGTCAGCTCTAAACGATCAAATCCTTGCGGAACTTTTCGGGCTACAAGCTCACTATGAGCAGCAAATAGTTCTACAACCTGTTCCTGGGTTGGCACAGGATACTCTTTACCGTCAATCCCAATCAACCCGGAATTTCCCGATTGTGGAAGCAGGGTTAAGATTCCTGTTCGGTTCAATGCGGCAAGGGCGCGAGTATATTCTTTCTCAAGAGTCGTGCTATTCAAAGTTCACCCCTTAAGATTTTACAGGCAGGTGTGACCAGCCTGCTGGTTTTATCCACCAAACTAAAAACGACCGCATGGGAAACCCATGCGGTCGTTTATCAGGCGTGCTGATTGTCGGCGGTCTAGCGGCTAGCGACTAGCGACTGATCGCGCAAGCACTCGTGTCATTGCGCCACTCGCGCTGGATGATGTACGGGTGGCCGTTCAGCGTCATGTTGCTGCCGTTCGCAGCGACTGTGCCGTAGTTGTACGCGCACTTGTCGCCGTCCTCGTAGCCCACCGAGTCATACCAGGCAGTGCCGTTCGGATCGGTAGCTGACTCGAAGTGCTCGTGCGAACTGATCGAGATCTCCGAGTCGGCAGCGATATTGGCGTTCGGCGAATTTGTGAAACTGCGGCAGCTTGCGCCCCATGTCTCGGCGTAGGGCATGTTGGCATAAAGCACGTTGGCGCCGCTTAATGCGAAGTTGCCATGATAGGCGCAGTAAACCGGGTGGCTGGTGCCAGGAGTGCAATCCACTGAGTCATAACAACTCTCAATGCCACTGGCCGTGTAGACGAAGAACGTGCTGGATTGATCCACCGTCCAGCCATTTACCTGAATGGCATGCGCGACTTCGGCCCGAATATCGCTGTCCAGCAACGGGTTGGATGCGCTACCCGCGCGAGGATACGCTGCCGTGTCAGTCCAGGTAGTTAATAGAACCGAGCTATTCTGCATGTAGGTTTTTGTCGTTGATCCCTGGTAGTACTGTGTGTTGATGTTATAGAAGCTGGTGGCGTTAATGTCGGTGAAGTAGCGGTTGAGCAGCGTCTGATAGCCACTGGCGACTGTCTTGCCTGTGGGGATCCAGAAGATCGTATACGCCTTCACGTTCTGCATGATCGGCCCGTTGTGATAGACGAGGTTGCGTGTGCGGGCAAAAGCGTACGGCCCGGCGCCCTGCGCCGCTTCCTGACGATGCCAGTCGGCGCTGCGGTGCAGGTATACGGAGCCGCCGCCATTTGACATCCATTGCGCTGAACGACCCTCGGCGGAGGGTACTCCACTGGCGGAGAGTACTCCGCTGGCGGGAGGCGCCCCACCGGTCGAATCGCCGCCGGAAGTCTCAGCATAAGCTGTGCCGGGCAAAACAGAAATACTGATCATCAAGGCAAGCAGTGCGGAAGGTTTTAGCAATCGGAACATGTTCAAACTCCTATATCAATTACAACCGAATCAAACAACCCAAGACCTGAACAGCATGTTCTATGGAGTGCCATTGAGGAGAACGACGAGAATAAAGCCATGTGTTCCTTGCAGAACACATGGGGTTGGCTGCTAAATGATAACGCGCAACGCGGTTTTGTCAATGTAAATTTACAGGGTCGCCAAAAGATACTCGCCTCCGCTCCGCGTTGCGAACTCATACACGCCGCGAACCGGTTCAGACACTGGCACAACAGTTCCTGAACACACGACCGTGACCGGGACCGCCGAGCGCACCCTGCACGGAGCGCCCAGCAGCGAGCAGACGCGCGCAGACACAAGCATATGCGCCCGCCATACGATGCCGACCTCAAACCCGCCGCGAGCGCGCAGGCCTTCCACGCTTCCCTCTGCCCACTCATCTGGGAGCGCAGGTAATAGCGCGATGATGCCCGCATGGCTGTGGAGCAGCATCTCGGCAATACCTGCTGTTGCGCCGGTGTTGTAATCCAGCTCATAGGCATGCGCCGGGGCAAGCCGCGTGCCAGCAAACAGGCTGTCACCCGCCTCGACGCGCAACAGGGTCATCAGACTGGCATAGGCGGCGCGACTATCTGCAAGGCGCGCATAGAACAGCGTCATGTTGTTGCGCGACCACGCTCCCTCTTCGTATCCAGGCGCACACACCCGCCGTTCCACTGATGTCCGCGCCGCCCGTGCCAAGTCTGGCGCGCCTTCAGGGGTGATCTGTGCGAATGGGTACACGCCCAGCAGGTGACTGGTGTGGCGATGGCCGGGGATGGCCTCGTCGTAGTCCTCCAGCCATTCCTGGATCTGACCGTTTTTGCCAACTTGATACGGCGGCAATTGACTGCGCATGGTTTGCAGGGCTGCTTGAAAATCCGCATCGATGTCGAGCGCCTGGCTCGCCTGGATGCACGCGTCAAACAATTCCCGAATGAGAACGTGATCGACCGTCGGCCCAAGCGCCACCGTATAGGCTTTACCCTCGTGAAGAAATGCATTCTCTGGCGAGTTTCCCGCCCCGCTGACCAGCCAACCCGTCCGTGGGTCGCGCACAAGGTAGGCCTGACAGAATTCCGCCGCCTCTTTAAGGATCGGGTAGGCGCGTTCAGCCAGAAACCGCCTATCACCGGTGAAGGCATAGTGATCCCACAGGTGCATGGCAGCCCACACACCGCCCGTCGGGAACGCGCCCCAGTCGATGCTCCAACCCCACGCAGAGAATCCCCAGGCATTTGAGAATATGTGCGCCACCCAACCCGGAAAACCGTAGAGCGCCTGTGCCGTCCGTCGACCGGAGGGCACGAGCGTCTGCTCAATCCAGCGAAGCAGAGGCTGGTGACATTCGCTCAGATTCGTCACCTCCGCCAGCCAATAGTTCATCTGCGTGTTGATATCCAGGTGATAGTCACACGTCCAGCCGATCCTGCACGCCGTGTTGTCGTTCCACGCGCCTTGCAAATGCGCCGGAAGCGGCGAATCGGGGCGTGAACTGCCGATCAACAGGTAGCGCCCGAACTGGAAAAGCAGCGCGCACAGGTGCGGATCGGCGGCGCCTTGCCGGACGCATTCGATGCGTTCATTCACCGCCAGGTCGGGGCGTGGATTAGGGCCAAGGTCGAGAGTAGCGCGACGGAACCACTTTTGGTGCTCGGCCACGTGCGCCTGGCGCAGTTGCGCGCAGGATATTTCTGAGGCCCGTTGAATCTGTTCCTGACAGTGCGCTATCGCGTCGTTGCCGCCATACGTGGCGCCCATCGCGAGCAGGAGAGTGGCTGCATTGGCTTGTTCTATCACCAGTTGTGCGCCAGCGGTGTGGATGGTCCCGCCTTCAATTAATACCCGCAAGCGGGCATGGCCGGAAACACCCGATCGCCCATCGCTGTGCTGGTTTTCGCGCGCCTGCGTGTCGAGCCGGAGCATGTCTGCGCTATCGGCGCACACGACGAAAGGTTGTTCGTCGCCATCCAGCGCGACGCGAAAGGTGAGTTTGCCAGGCTGGCTGCACGTCAGGCGGATCACCATGACCTGGTGGACGGCGCTGACAAACACCTCGCGTTGATACTGCGCCTGATCAATACCGTACTGAACAGTCGCAACCGCCTCATCCAGGTTCAGCGTCCGACGGTAGTCGCGCTCTTCTAATGTCATCTGGCTGAAAAACAGGCGCAGATTGCCAAACGGCAGATTCGTGCCGTAGTTCAACTTGCGACCTTCGAGTTCACGCGCCAGCGTATTGGCGGCGTCAATCTCGCGATTCAACAAGTGTTGTCGCACTTGCTGGAAAATGGCGGGGCTTCCTGGCGGGTTGTTATCGAGCGCAGGATCTCCCGACCAGAAAGTCGTTTCGCTCAGGGCGATCCGCTCGACGCGCGCGCCGCCGTAAACCATCGCACCCATCCGGCCATTAGCCAGCGGTAACCCGTCGCGCCAATGCTCCGCCGGTTTGCGATACCAAAACGAACTCTCACTACCTGATGATTCATTGTTGCTATTCATACCATGACTCCACAACCGACGTAGACGCGCCACGATCACTCACTTTTAGCGCCCGGCACGCTTCTGTAGACTGTCCGACCTGCTTGTTCTATGGCAGTTGGTTGTTCTATGCCAGTGTCACCTTGTAGCATTGCACGAAGTCAACCGGTTTCTGCTCCGGCAGGTCAATCGCCAATCCGCGGTTGGTTTGTTCAAAGGTTATCGGGCCGTCGCAGCCCAGAACTTTGACGGAACCCACAACCGGCGCTTTCCCGGAAGCCAGGCTGCGAATGACGGTCTTGCCGCCCTCAGGCCACTTCATCTGGAAGGCGTATACATCCTTGCCCTTCGCGGTGAAGCGAAAATCTTCAATCGTCCAGGCAACCGCTTCTTCCTTGAAGCCCTCGATTGCCACCTGCGAGGCGCCTTCCGCAGCAGTCGTCCAGGGACGTGTGCCATAGATGCCTTCACCGTTGACTTTGATCCATTTCGCAACAGACTCGAGGAGGTAAATGCACTCGTCATCCAGCGTGCCATCGGGGCGCTGCGGGATATTGAGCAACAGGTTGCCGTTCTTGCTGACGATATCGACGAGCATGTCGGCCACCTGGTTGGGAGTCTTGTAGACATCCCTGACGTTGTAGAACCAGTCACCCACGCTGGTGTCGGTCTGCCATACGTGTGGGAAGATGCCGGGTAGCTGGCTGCGTTCGATGTCCAGCACGCCAACGGTATACACCTGCTGGTCGCGATCCTTCTGGTTATAGACAGCCTGATTGACGCCGCCGTGCAGCCGGGCGCTGCTGTTGTACAGGTGCGCGATTGCGTTTAGCCCATAGTCGCCAAAAGGCACGCCACCATCGGAGTACAGCAGGTCGGGGTGGTACAGGTCGATTAACTCTTTGACATAGGCATACCACTTCGCATGCCACCACGGGTTGGTGGTATACCATTCCTGCGGGTTTGCCTCACGGTTGGGAAGATAGAGGTCTTCATAAGCCGGGTCACTGCCGTCATAGGGAACGCCGGCATATGGGCCGAAGCGATCCGCGCCTTTCGTCGGTATGTACCAGGTGTAGGTGGCGCCGATATGCTCTGAAAACCCATAGGGCAACCCGCGCTTGCGGGCGGCTTCGGCCCAAAGCGCGACAATGTCTTTACCAGGGCCCATTTTGACCGAGTTCCACGGGTGCAAGCTGGAATTCCAATTGTGGAAATTGTCATGGTGCGCCGCCTGCGCAACGAAGTATTTTGCGCCGGCTTTGACGTACAAGTCCATGAGCGCGTCAGGGTCAAACTTCTCGGCCTTCCACAACTTCACGATGTCTTTCCAGCCTGTTTTGGAGGGGTGGCCGTACTTTCGGATGTGATATCGATTCTGGTCCTTCCCTTCCATATACATCTGCCGAGCGTACCAGTCGCCATACATAGGCACTGCCTGCGGCCCCCAATGTGACCAGATGCCAAACTTTGCATCTCGAAACCATTCCGGAGGCTGGTACTGTCGCAGGGATTCCCAGGATGGATTAAAAGGGCCTGATTCAATCTTGAAGTCAGTCATGTAACTCATCTCCTATTTATCAAAAAGCCACCCAGCCTGCCCTCGAACGGGAAGACTGGGTGGCCACTGACCTCACACACCCATAGCCATGGGAAGCGAGATTACTTCTTGAAACTTGAGTCGTACGACTTCTGCATGATCTCCAGGTAACGCTTGAGATTCAGCTTGTCGAAACCGGCGATATAGGCATCCCAATCTTTGATGATGTCTTTGGAACCGGTTACGAACTGGAGCGAATTCTGGTTAACGTAATCCGTGATGTTCTGGCGCAACGTGGCGGCTTCGTCTGCCTCGCTCGGGTTGATCCAGACTGCCCAATGCGGGTACAGTTCTTTGGGCTGGTTGCCGTCCATCAACTGCGTGGCTGCCTGTAGGCGGCGCTCGTAACCAGAAGAGGCATAGATATCCGTGGCCGAAACCCATGCATCGCGGAACTCCTTCGGGTTGTAGTACTGGGCCATGGCGCCCCATGCGGTGTTATGGTTCTTCTCGTCTTTGGCCAGTGGGATCGTGGCATACAGCGGCGCTGTATTCGCACCATTTGCGACATCGCCAGCGATTGGCTTGCGCCAATCCTTGCCCTCTTCACCAAAGATACCGCGCAGCGCTCCATCTGGTGTAAACATATAGTCCGCCATCTTGATCGCCGCGATCTGGGCTTCCTTGCTGGCCTTGTTCGTCAGGACAAATGTCGCGCCGGCGACACTGCCGAAGTCATAGGTCGCATAATGAATCGAATTTGGCCCGACCAGTGGTGGCAGCGCATCGTAGTGGGCGCCTGTCGGGGCGCCGTCGCCGGTGGTGACGAAGATAGCAGGGTGCATACCTGCGCCGGCGCCCAGGATTTCTGCGCCCGCGTTGTCGCCGATCTTCTTGAACGCTTCCGCGTTCTGCGTGAAGGCGCCTTGGTCAATCAAGCCGGCATCCACCAGACTCTTGATATAACCCAGGCCGTCTTTCCATTCCGGCTTGGTGGCGGCCATGTCGACCTTGCCATCTTTCATGATGAGGTAGGTGCGGTCGTCGTCATAGATGAATGCGTTCATCAGGTAGGGGATCACGCGCACGCCGTAGTCTTCAATCGAACCGCTCAATGGCACTTCATCAGCCTTGCCATTGCCGTTAGGGTCTTTCGTCTTGAAGGCGGTGAGCATGGCCTTGAACTCTTCGGTCGTCTTGGGCGGCAGAATGTTCAACTTCTTCAACCAACTGGTGTTGACCCACATCTTGTTGGGGAACGAGCAGTGGTAGCAGTCGATGTACTGCGGCAGACCGTAAATCTTGCCATCTGGCGCATACGCCTCAGCCTTGAAGTACGGATACTTGGCCAGAGCCGCCTTGATATTGGGCGCATACTGGTCGATCAAGTCGTTCAACGGAAGA
Source organism: uncultured bacterium (assembly GCA_903921365.1). Classification (GTDB taxonomy): domain Bacteria; phylum Chloroflexota; class Anaerolineae; order J036; family Brachytrichaceae; genus CAIXPS01. The sequence goes on from CAIXPS010000213.1 coordinate 11,047, forward strand.
ACCACGCCCTGCGCCCCATAGCGCAGCAGGTCGGTCTCATTGAACTGGTCTACCCATGGGATCAGCAGGTACAGATCAGGGTAGTCGCCGCTGGCCAGTGAAATCTGGCGCTTCTCTTTTGCGGCATTGCCATCCATGGTAGTAGTCTGCCAGTCAAACTTAATGTTGAACTTCTTCTGCATCTCAAGCGTAAACGAGTTGGTCAGAAGATCGATATTGGGGTCCTGGGGTCCAAAAACCTTGATGGTGATGGGTGCTGCATTTGCGTCTGGCGCTTTTGTCGCTTCGGGCGCCTTGGTGGCCGCGGGCGCCGCCGTCGCCGCTGGAGCACTGGTAGCTGCGGGTGCGCTAGTGGCAGCCGGCGCAGAAGTCGCTGCCGGCGCGCTGGTTGCCGCAGTGCCGCAGGCTGCTAATACAATGCCAAGTGCGGCGAACAATGAGACTGAACGGAAGAAATTCTTACTCATCTTAACTTACTCCTAACTTACTCCTCGATGCTTAACACATGGGTAGACTTACGTGTAAAAGAAAGCAATACAACAGGGTATGTTCTTTTTATGAACTGTGAGCACCTCCTTCGTCTGGAATCGCGCCCCATGGCGAGTTAACCCTTGATGGAACCAATCAACATGCCTTTGACGAAATAACGTTGCACGAATGGATACATGATGAGCACCGGCAGGCTGCCAACAACGATGAGTGTGTACTTCAACAAGTCGGCAAGCTGCTGGCGCTCGATCATGGTTTGCGCGTCCATGGATCCGCTGGCTGTGGTGTTCAAGATGAGAATGCTGCGCAACACCAACTGCAACGGCTGCATACTTGCGCTCTTCAAGTAAATCAATGCATCAAAGTAGGCATTCCACTGTGAGACAGCATACATCAGCGCCAGCACAGCGATGATCGGTTTGGACAACGGGAAGACCACCTGCCACAGGAAGTTCAGATCGCTGCAACCGTCCAGTTCTGCCGCCTCCACCAGATCATCAGGAATACTCTGCTGGAAGAATGTCCGCGCAATGATCACCTGCCACGCGGCAACGGCGCCCGGGATAATCAGCGCCCAGCGGGTGTCGATCATGCCCAACTGCTTAACCACCAGGTAAGTGGGGATCAGGCCGCCCGAAAAGATCATCGTGAAAGTGATGAAAAACATCACGATATTGCGCCCGAACAAGTTGCGCCGGGATAAAGGGTAGGCTGCCAGGACGGTAAGCACGACGCTGACCAATGTCCCGAAAAACGTGTAATAGATGGAGTTGGCGTAACCGGTGATGATCTGCGGGTTGCTCAATGCCACCTGGTAACCGCGCAGTGAGAAATCGACCGGCAGGAGCCACACCCGCCCGGAGGAAACTGCCAGCGGGCTGCTGATAGAAGCGCTGAACACATAAACCAGCGGATATAACACGATCAGCAGAACAACCGTCAGGAACGCGTAGACAACGATCAGGAAAATCTTGTCTGTAAATGACTCGCGAATGCGCCTGGGTCTGAGCGATTTCACCTTAACCATGGGTCATCAACCTTCCTTCCAAGTGCACCGAGTGGACAGCAGTGCTTACCATAGGCTCGTGTCCGACACACGCTTGGCAAACTGGTTTACCGCAACGAGCAGAATCATGTTCACGATGGAGTTAAACAACCCGACTGCCGTGGCAAAACTAAAGTTGGCATTCAACAGACCTACTTTGTACACATAGGTCGAGATCACCTCTGACGTGCTCAGGTTGAGCGGGTTCTGCAGGAGGAAAACCTTCTCAAAACCGATCCCCAGGATGCTGCCGACATTCAAGATCAAGACGATCACGATCACGGGCATGATGCCCGGCAGGTCGATGTTGAAGATTTTCTGGAGGCGCGAGGCGCCGTCCATTTTGGCGGCTTCATATAACTGCGGGTCCACCCCTGCCAGCGCAGCCAGGAAGACAATGGCCGAATAACCGCTGTATTGCCAGACGCCCGACCACACATAGATGGTGGGGAATGCATCCGGTATACCGAGGAAGTTAACCGTTTTTGCGCCAATGGCCTGCAGGCCGAGATTGAGCACCCCAAGCCGCGGCGAAAGCAGCAATATGACCATCGAGACCATGATGACGGTGGAGATGAAGTAGGGCGCGTAAGTGATCATCTGCACCGCGCGCTTAAAGAGACCGTCTTTGATCTCGTTGAGGAAAATCGCCAGGATGATGGGCAGCGGGAACCCCACGATCAAGGCATACAGGCTTAGTCCGAGGGTATTCTGGATCAGCGTCCAGAAAACGGGGTTATCGAAAAACGCGCTGAAGTGCTTAAGTCCCACCCACGGGCTGCCCCAGATGCCCTGTATGACGTTGTAATCCTTGAAGGCAATGACCGCATTCGTCAACGGCACGTACTTGAAAATGATAAAGTACAACACCGCCGGCAGAAGTATCAGGTACAACTGCCAATGCCTGCGAAAACTGACCTTCGCCGCGTACCAGGCGGATGAACGACTGGATTTCCCACGGTGCGGGTTGGCTTTTATCGGCTTTATGTCGGTGAGCGATTTCTCTGGCGTCATATATTCACTGCACGCGATGCGCGTATCGGTCAAGGATGACAATCCGATCTAGTATCGGTTCAATCGGGTCTGGGTATGTTTTTGTTTGCCTGGGATGTGTGCTTTACATATAGCATGTGCCTGCCGAGGAGGATATAGGTTTTTGGTCAGGTTTCGGCCCGGTTTTGACCAAGGGTGCTTGCCCGCCACCGACAAGTCTTGTATATTGTGACTATGCTTGTGAGACACGCTTAAAAGGAAAACGGAGTGCAAAAACCAACTTACGATGAGTTTGTGGGTTATCTACGCAGTTCCCTGCACTACCTGTACGATACGGTTCATCTGCGGCGCAGCCCGCTGGTTCAGCTCCTGGGTCTCAGCACAGAGTTCGACCAGGGCGCTGCATTACAGCGCGTCCTGACGGATACCATTCGCGCGCTCAAACCAGCCGATGACGAACCGCCGCAGTCCGCCGCGTGGCGCATCCACGATACGTTGAGCCTGCAGTACATCCGGCAGTATGCCCGCGATGCCGTCGCGATGCAACTGGGTATCAGCGAACGGCAACTGCGCCGCGAACAGCGCCTGGCGCTGGAAGCTCTGGCTCAGCGCCTGTGGCAGAATCTCGACCTCCTGACGGCGCGCGATGCCGCGCCTGCGCGGACGGCGGAAACTGCTTTCGCCGCAGCGCCTCACAAAGATCAGGCGCTAAACGATGAACTGGTGTGGCTGCAGGGTTCCGCGCAGGAACAACTTGAACCGCTGGGCGAAATACTCCATACCGTTCACACCCTGGCGCAACCCCTGGCACAGCAATGGCAAGTGCCGCTGGAGTTCAGCATTGCTTCCGGGCTGGCAGACGTGCCGTTGTCGCAGCTCAGCATGCGCAACATTCTGCTCACCATTCTCAGCGTCACCATTCCCCTGACGAGTGGGGGTGAAGCGGCCATCGCAGTGATCCACACCGGCGTGAGAATCGAAATCGAAATCACCTGCAGCAGGATTGGCCAGGCGCCTGTGCTGGATAAAGACGACCCCAGGATGAAGACGGCCGGACAACTGGCTGCTTTCTATGGCGCTGAACTCGCCATCGACCGCCACCCACAAAATGTAGGCTTCACCGTAACCCTGCGATTGCCCGCAACTGAGCAGATTCCTGTTCTTGTAATCGATGACAACGCTGGCTGGGACGAAATGCTGAAGCGCTATGCTGCCGGGTCCCGCTATCACATCGTGGGGGTGCATCAACCGCATGCGGCCCTCAGCCTGGCGGAAAAGTTACAGCCCGCGGCGATCTTCCTCGATGTCATGATGCCTGAGATAGATGGCTGGCAGGTTTTGAGTGAGTTGCGCCAGGAGCAAACGACCAGCCATATTCCAATAGTGGTCTGTACCGCATTGCCACTCGAAGGTCTGGCGCTTTCGCTGGGTGTGAATGCGTTTCTTCAAAAACCTGTCACACAGGATCAATTTCTGGGCGTTCTGGACAAGCTGATCAGCACGTCCGGCTGGCCCTCGTCTTCCAGTGTGGCATAGTCATAAAGATATAGGAAGTGAGACATGTGGCTCCTTGCGCGTAATATCGCTCACAGTAAAGTCGAGGATGCTGCAACCATCCAGGAGAGTCTACGATCGACGATTCACAGCATGGTCATTGCGAGCGCCGTTTTCTGTCTGGTTTGTGCGGCGTTCCTATCCAGCGCCTGGGATGGCGCCCGCGTAGTGGGGTTGTTGCTGGGAATTGGCGTCGTAGGACTGATATTCGCATTTGCCAATGTCGTGACAAACCAAAACGAGGTGGCTGGTCTGATTGCCTGGATGATCGGGATGGTTGTGACCATTTTGCTGGGCTGCTTGTTATTACAGAAGCCGGGGCTTGTAGTGATGAGCGTCATACTGCCGCTGGTCGCGGTTATCACGATCAGCGGCTGGGCCGGGGCGGCCGCAGAACTCGCAGTCATCGCGATGGTCTGGACAGTCAGTCATGTCCTGTTTGGCATTCCCCTGCCGGCAGATCAGGCGATCCTGGTCATTGGGATGGGGGCATTCGGCGCGTTGCTGGGATGGGTGGCCAGCCATGAATTGCTCAAGGTGGCGCAGTGGTCCATGTCCAGCTTTGACATTGCCCGCAAGAGCGTCGGAGAAGCACAGGAACGGCAGTTGGAACTGGCCCAGGCGCAGGAGGATCTGACGCTGGCTAATCGAGAGCTGGTCCGCCTGTCGCAAAGGTTGACGGCGCTTGAACGCATCGCCGAGGATGCGCGCCAGGCCACGACTGAGTTTGTCGCCAATGTCAGCCACGAACTGCGCACGCCGTTGAACATGATCATTGGTTATGCCGACCTGATCTCGCGCTCTCCCAAGGTGTATGGCGCCAATAAGCTGGCGCCTTCCCTGATGAGCGATATCCTGTCTATTCTGCGCAACGCCCAACACCTGGCGACACTGGTGAACGACGTGCTGGATCTCAGCCAGGTCGAAGCTGGCCGGATGGCAATCAGCCGCAGCTGGGCGTCGATCGAAGAGTCAATCAACGAAGCGCTTACCGTCGTAAAAGGGCTGTATGAATCGAAAGGGTTGTACCTGAAACCCGAAATCGCCCCCGGTATGAGCGCGGTCTTCTTCGACGAGACGCGCATACGACAGGTGATCATTAACCTGCTGAGTAACGCAGGACGCTTCACAGAACGGGGCGGTGTGACCTTGCGCTGCCAGACAACCGCAGACGATGTCGTGATCAGCATTTCCGACACTGGGACTGGAATCGCCAGGAAAGATCAGCAACGGGTTTTTGAACCCTTCCAGCAGGTCGACGCCTCGATTCGAAGGCGATTCGGGGGCAGCGGTCTGGGGTTGACTATCAGCAAGCAGTTTGTGGAGATGCACGGCGGCAAAATGTGGCTCGAAAGTGAACTGGGCATCGGCACCACGTTCAGTTTCAGCCTGCCTCTGGAAAACCCATCGCTCGCGCTAGCGCTCGGTGACGGCCACGATCTCCATCGCTCGATCATCCCGGATGATGAGATTGGATACCATCTGCGCACCCGGCGCGCGCAGACGCCGCAACTCACGACAGCGGAGCGTTTCGTCGTCGTGGATCAGGAACAGACGCTGCAACGTCTGATCACGCGTTACCTGCCGGATATAGATGTCGAGACGCTGCCCGATGTGTCCACGGCCATTGAGGCGTTGAACCACTCGCCCGCCCAGGCGCTGATCTTGAACGTGCCACGGTCTGAAGATGTCCGTTCAACCGCGATCAATAACCTGCCCTTTGGCACGCCCGCGATAACGTGCTGGCTACCAGGCGAGCATGACGCGGCGAACCGGCTGGGCGTGGTGGACTATCTGATCAAACCTGTGCACTACGAGAAGCTGCGAGCGACCCTGAACACACTGAGCGCGCAGGCTGAAAGCATTACCACCGTCCTGATTGTTGACGACGAGGAGGATGAGATGCATCTGCTGGCGCGCCATCTTGAGGCGGATGAGCGCCGCTACCGCATAGTACAGGTGACGAATGGGCCGCGAGCGCTGAGCATGCTGCGCAGCCGCCATCCGGATGTGATGCTGCTGGATTTGACGATGCCCGGCATGGATGGCTTTCAAGTCCTCGAAGAAATGCGGCGCGATCCGACAATCGCGTCGATTCCGGTCATCGTCATCTCATCCAGAGACCCCGCCGGAGACCCGATTGTGAGCAACACCTTCACTGTAACGCACAGCGGCGGGCTGTCGCAGCGCAATCTGATCACCTGTATCAAGGCGCTGGGCGAAATCCTGGCGCCATCGTCGCTTAAAGAGACTCCCAATCCGGCCACTGCTGTAACGTAAACAACCTGAAAGCGGACGGCCACGCGACCAGCCAATCAGACACGCCACCGGGGCCCTTGCCCCAGCGCGTGTGGAGAAAGCCTTCATCCTGACCGCCGGCTAGCCGAACAACACCATCGACTGCCATCGTCCCGTCAGACACCCCGCGCGCGGCCTGTCGCCAGGCGGCCGACGCCCTTTCGCGCCACTGCCGTTTGCCGGTTCCTACTTCAACTTGGCTCAGCCGCAGCCACCCCAGTGCAATCAGCGCGCCCCACGGGTCGAGGTGGTGGTGCTGCACCGACACACTGGTGCCGCCAAACGTGTCATAGCCGATCTGTGCCGCCGCACTGCCAGCGGGATACGTGAGGGAGTAGTGCCACTGCCAGGTGGCAAGGTAATAGGCCGCGGTTTCGGCCTGGGTCAGATAGTACGCATCGCCCGTGATCTGGAACAGATCCAGGCCGGCCATGAGCAACGGGAACGCGCCTTCCTTGTCGATGCAATCGGTATCGAGCGCCCCCGCAGTGATGCAGAAGTGCGCCAAATCGTCATCGGCGTAGGCGCGGAAACCGCGCTGCGCAGCCTGCAGATACGCCGCCTCGCCCGTGCGCTGGTACGCCTTGATCAGCGGCCAGACGGCCCAGCATCCCACCGTCCCGTCAGCTTCGATCAACGCGCCATCAGCCCGCCAATAGCGGCCAAAGCGTCCATCCGGGAGTTGCTGCGCCACAAAGAAGTCACACACCCCCAGCGCCATCTCCTGCCACAGCGGTCGCGGGCGCCCGGCTTGCTCGGCCAGTTCCGCCGCGACAAAGTACGAATAGGCGCCTCCGCCAAGATTGCACGTTTCAAGCACCGGGTTTGTTTTACCGGCCAGCACATCGTCGAAGTGCGTGTAGAAGAGCCCATTGCGTAAGCGCCCGCGCTCCGCCCAGCAATTCAACGCCTTCTCGCCGCGCCGCCACGCCTCTTCGTCATGGCGCCACAGATACTCCTGCAAATGCATCCCGGCCAGCGTGGCATTTTGACCGCACCAGCCAATCTCATACTTCACCCACGTTGGCGCCACCCACTGCCCATCCTGCAAGATGCGACCGAGCAGGAAACCCGTGAACTGGTCTGTGTCGACCCACAGACTTTCCTGTGCGAACTGCAACCCCAGATTCCACACCTGTCCGGGAGAATACGGCGCCGGCAGGTCACGGTAATACTGCTCCCAAGCGGCATCGAGAACGAAGCGATAGTCAAATGCCCCACCCTCGGCCGCATGCACGGCGATGGCGACCTCACGTGAGCAACTTTCACCCGCCTCGAGCCGCACCGTTGCATGAATAGCCGGCGCATAAGTGTCGCGACGGACATAAGTGCGCGGGGACTCCCGCAACGGCCACCATACCTGCTGAACGATGCCGCCCGGTATCGACCGTAGCGCGCAACCCGACTGGTTCGCCAACTCCGGTGTGGTGTATAGACCCACCAGCACACCGTCCGCAACGGTCATGGTGCAGGCCGGGATGCTGGTGCGGTCGCCGCCGAAAATCCATGTCGGCGCGTCAGCGAGTCCCGCGCCGTTGGGTGCCGTATCCCCCAGCCCCTTGGGTTCCGTGCCATTGCCCCACCCATTGCCGTTGTAGTTGATGGCCGGGATCAAGTAGGAAGACGGCTCTGCATGGCGATACAACTCGAACAACAGCGCCACTTCCAGCGGGCTGCCGGTGCGATTCGTCCAGGTGCGCGTGCAGCGATACAAGCCGGGGCGAAGTGGTTCGAGCACATCGACGACCGACCAGCCAGCGCTTGCGTAATCAATCCGGATCACATCCGCAACTTTTACGCCCTGAGCCTGCAGCGTCACTGCGCCGTCTGACTGAACGACGCCGATCGTCATACCGGCGCTATCCGAGAATGTCGCCGCTAATTGGTTATCGAGCCGAACTGCTGGCGCGGCGTCGACCATTTGGATGTCTGTTTGCATCTTTAGTTGGGAATATCCTCTCGCTTAAACTTCACATAACGAATTTTCAGGCGATTCCAGGTGTAGGTAAGATGCAAATCGCCGTCTGCGCCTTGAATCACATTCGGATAAGAAAACTCGCCACCGGGAGTATTCTCAAGCGCATAAAACAGGGTGAACTTTTCTCCGTCCCGGCTGACGGCAAGGTTTAGTGGCGAACGACCACTGTCGGTGTTGTTATAAACCAAAACGACGCGACCATCTGCCAGGGCAACGGCATCAATCCCCGAATTTGGATTTGGAACATCGATCGGGCGGGCCTGCGTCCAGGTTATTCCGTTGTCCCAGGAATCGGCAACACACACTTTTCCGGTTCTGGCAGTTGAACGAGCATATATGCGCAAGTGTCTATCGCCGAGTGAAACTACTGAGGGTTGAATAATGCCTGTGGTATAGCGCCAATCGTCCGAGCCCGGAACTTCATTCGGAGTGATGCTGGTGATGCTATTGGCGACTTCACCGTTGACGTTTTCTGGAACGGTGATCGGGCCGATTTTCGCAAACGTTTCCCCGTTATCGGTGCTTCGTTCAATCCAGACCGCCCAGTTGCGATAGCTTTCAACGGATGTGCCGCTGACAACCGTGCCATCCTGCAAAACCAGCGGTTTGGCGCGAATCGGGCCATATAAACCGGCTGGCAGATGCTCGACCGCCGACCATCTTTGGCCGTGATCGTCGCTGTAGCATCGTCCGGCAGACCATGACGAAGGCCGCGCGCCGTATTTGTAATAAAGCCACAGTCGCTGGTCGTTGGTGTAGAAATAAACGGGATTCCACGCAGGTGTGGCGGGTTCGCGCACCAGCTCCACGGGCTCCGACCACTCGCCTTTTGACCAGCGCGATCCCCAGATTGCCACATCCGGCATGCCTTCCGCCGTTCCGCCAAACCACGCAGCGAGCAAATCGCCGCCGGGTAATTCGACAATCGTTGAAGCGTGGCACGAAGCGAATGGCGCAGTTTCAAATATGAACTCGGCGTGATGTTCTGGCATTTGGGTATAGTAACATCCAACGCACAAATGCTCAATAACTCACGCCAATGGTTTCATCCCCCCTGGTGGCTCTTGCTGCCCGCCTTAGTGGTCGCATGCGCGACGGTTCCGCCAGCCCGCACAACCACTCCTCCCATGCCAACAGGCACAGCCAGCCCAATGCAAACATCTGTCGTTATTACGCCATCACCGCCGCCTGCGACGCCGACCAATGTCGAACCGGCGAAACGCCCGGTGCTCATGGCGCACTACATGCCGTGGTACCAGACGCCAGCGGTCAGCGGCGCCTGGGGCTGGCACTGGACCATGAACCACTATAACCCGGATCAGAAGAACGCCAACGGCCAGCAGGACATCGCATCGCGCGAATACCCCCTGACTGGACCGTATGATTCCAGCGATGATGCAGTGCTGGAGTACCAGGTGCTCTTGATGAAGCTGAGCGGCATCGACGGCGTCATTGTGGATTGGTACGGCATCGAAGATTTCAATGATTTTGGCGCGATCAACAGCGCCACGCGCAAGCTGTTCCAATACGTTAAGAAAGCCGGTTTGAAGTTTGCGATCTGCTACGAAGACTCAACGGTCAAGACCATGATTGCTGGCGGGCGCCTGAACGCGCAGGATGCCAACAGCCATGCCCAGAAGGTCATGCAGTATCTGCAGGACAACTGGTTCCGTGACGACGCGTACCTTAAGTCTGCCGGTCGACCAGTGCTGTTCACCTTTGGCAATCCACCCTACTTCAGCGCCAGCTCCGACTGGGAAAGCTTCTTCAAAGGGATTAGTCCCACGCCGCTGCTTATCACCGAGGACGATCCCATCAAGCCAATTGGCGCAGGCAGTTACCCCTGGCCTCCCATGTTTCTCGCCGGCGGCGGTGAACTGTCGCAGGCAACCTTGACCGATTACCTGAAATCGTTTTACAACAAAGCAAAATCCTCGAACTATCATGTTGGCGGCGCGTTCCCCGGGTTTCACGACATCTATAAGGAGGCAGGCGTCGGCGCCAGTTACGGTTATCTGGATGCGCGCGACGGCGCCACGTTCAGCGCCACGCTGCAGATGGCGCTCCAAAGCAACCCGGATGTCATCCAGATTGCGACCTGGAACGATTATGGCGAGGGCACGAGTATTGAGCCAACCGCTGGGTATGGCGATCGCTATCTGAAAATGGCACAGGACGTCAGGCGGGCGGGCGACGCGGGTTTCCACTACACTGCGAGCGACCTGGGGATTCCGTTGCAGATATTCAACCTCAGGAAACTTCACAAAGGCACTGCTGACGCCACAGGCGCGCGCCTAAATCAGGCATTTGACGCGGTCATCGCCGGACGAATGGATGAGGCGAAGACACTCATCGCAAAATAAGGCCAGGGAGTATTTGCACTTGCGACAGGGTGTCGATGATGATCCCGGCAATCTGCTTCCCACGCAGAGCGGCACGTATGCGTTGCTGCTGCATATGGCGCAGCCAGTTCAGTTAAGCGTGGGGAGACTCGGTGTTTTTTCCTTCCCCGCCGGCGACACGGTTTATGTCGGGAGCGCATTCGGGCCAGGCGGACTGCGGGCGCGCGTTGCGCGCCACCTGCGCGGCGATGGGCGCAAGCACTGGCACATCGACATCCTGCGCGCGCACGCGCCGGTCTACGGTGTGTGCTATGCAGCAAGGGCAGAGCATCTGGAATGCGTGTGGAGCCAAACGCTCGCCGCTGCGCCGGGCGCACACATTCCTGCGCCGGGGTTCGGGTCAAGCGACTGCATGGCAGGGTGCCCATCGCATCTAATCTCCTTCCCATCAGGCCTGAGCGCCAGGCGCCTGCAGCAGTTGTTATCCACGAAGTGCGAAATCTGAGGCGACCCTTGCGCAGGATCGCCTGATCGATCGCGCAGACACTGAGTGGCGCACCAAACACTCCTCTTTTTAGTCCCTATAGCGGATATTTCATCTTGAAGCATTTGGGCGCATAAATATCCTGAAGTTGTGATCGTAATTCAGGAGATTAACTTGATGAGTGTTTCCGTATTTGCACGCCTGGGGGCGCCACGTGCTGCTATCTATATCATGTCAATTGCCAGCATTCTTCTGAGCAGTTGCCAGACTGTTAGTCCAGAACCCATCGCTGTGCTTAACGCTGCGGACGCGCCGCCAGTCATGCTTCAGCGCGCGCCTGATCCAGCGCCAGAAAAGCCAGCGTCAGAGACATCCAAAACCGTCTCGATTGCTGCGAATACCACAGCGCCGCTGGTTTATGCGCCGCCCGACCCGCGGGGTATTCCCGCCGATCTGAAAGGCCTTACTGAACTTATCGATGAGCGCACCGATCGCAGCGCCACGTTTAAGAACCCAAACGGCGGATTCACCTCAATCCTCTCGGCGGAATCGATGCACTACCTCGATAGTCGGGGCCGCTGGCAGGTCATTGACCCCAGCTTCCAACCCGCTGAAAACGGTTATGTGGTGGAGCAAAACTCGATTAGAAGCAAGGTGGGACAGACCAAAGCCACCATTGCTGCCGTTGCCGGCAGCACCGCGCTGAACTGGCAGACCACGGAAATAGGGATTACCCGTGGCGTGTCATACACAACGGTCGCGAGCGCGCTGGGGAACACATCGACGCCTGCGGAGATACGCGACGATGGCCGAACTTTACATTATGCTGGCGCCTGGTCTGACACCGCAATTGCCGAAGAAATCACCAGCGCACCCGACCAACTGGAGCAGGCGCTCGTCCTTGAGAAAGCGCCGGTTGGGCTGCAGAATGCGATGCCAGATGCATCGCAAGATGCATCCGCCACGGCTTACCTCGACATAAAAGCGACGCTGAAGATGCTGCCGAACACTTTCTTGTGGGCAGACGGTCGCCTTCAAACTGGCGATTTCCACACGCGCGGCGCGATTGAACTGCGCAGCGGCGCGATGGGCGCCGCTGGCACAGCCAATCAGGTTGCTGCCCGTTTTGAGCCGGCGGTCGTGTTTGAGCAAAAAGATCATGACCAAACCGTCTCAGCCGAATATATCGTAACATCCGCGCCGGTAGGCAATTGGACGCCACAGCCCAACAGCGGACCCGCGCCGCAGATATGGACGGTAACCATCCGCACGCCACTCGCATGGTGGCAGGACCAACGCCGGAGATATCCGGTCGTCATCGACCCAACCGTTCGCGTGTTGCAGTCAACCGGCAACGGCACTGGCGGGCTCGCATGGGTTGGAGCTGGATCACTCTATCCTGGCTTTGTGAGTTGCAGGCAGCAGATATGCGATACGCAGGACAACAATCTCCGTTATGGAGCCATGCTGATTGGGTCCGAGTTCATTGCGCCAATATACAAGGGTTATCTTCAGTTTAACCAGATGCCCTGGCTGATGGCGCGCAACCCGATCTCGGTCAGTTCCGCCACCCTGGAAATGCAACCGTCCGGGTTGATCATGCCGGGGTATAAATTCGGCGACGACCCGGGGTGGGCTGAGAACAAAACTCAAAAGGACGTGCACCTTTACGGGTTACCATGCCCGGACTTGTGCAACGGGTTCACGCTGACCCAGACCATGAATACGTGGAACTGGGGCAACACCCCGGCGCCCGGCGGGGCAAGTCAGGTCAACTTCGGTGTGGCACAGGTGTCGGCGCCGGCGTATAAAGGGCCCAACAAAGGAGTGCCTGGGCTGCCTGGCAAATGGGATGTGACCAATTTTGTCCGGTCGTGGGTGCAGAAAACCCCGCGACCAGCGGACGGCCCGATGTTCATGGCGCAGGCCGTCGGCGTCCCATGCCTGATTCACGGCGACGACGCGGCTAATGATCCCAACGGGGTCGTTTTCTCCGAAGACGACAATTCTGCGATCCCCAGTTGCACGCGCGTGATCGTGTGGCCAAACGATGTGCGCCTGCGCATTTCGTACGACGCGATGACGCTGAACGTTGGGCAGAATCTGGTCAACAAGCCCGGTCTGCCGAGTTATAACAAGGGTGTTTTTGACAATGGCAGCGGGGGCGACATGGTGCATCAGTATGCGCTTGCGCCCAACGCCAATGGCACGCACTGGCGCGGTGTGGCAGTGCGCCCGAATTCCGACCTCGCTCCCGCGTCACAGGGTCAAACCGGCATCGGCCTGAATATGTACTCGAATCCAGCCGACGATAACACCGCCGTCGAACTGGGGCGCGACATGGGCAGCGCAAATGTGTCTGACGACACCGAGTTTGTTTTCATAGACGACTACAACCAGACGTTTCCAGCGGTCGCAAGCGCGGCTTTGAAGGTAAACATCCCATCGTCCAAGACCGGGAATGATTACCCCACGGATGGAGATCGCAACTATCGAATCCACTACACCATCGCCGGGGGATGGAACATCAGTTACTCGACGCCGACGACGCAAGTGATGTTTTTTAACTCCGGCAGCTTGCTGCAGATGAGTGAGTTTCCATTGATTCACGGCGACAACGTGCTCATTTCGATCACCGTTCCGTCAACGGTCAGCTTGGATCTTGCGCTGGTTAACCCGACCAGTTACAACAGCGCCACCACAAAGGACGCGGTGCGATCCAAGAGCAATCAAGCTGGCATGATCACGTCACAAGGTTTCCACAAGCGCGTCACCGCCACCGGCGTCAGCTACAGCTATGTCGCCAGTTTCCTTCCGGACGACGGCGTTTATATGCTGGCGTTTATCAATAAAGGCCGCCCTACGCGCGACCCTTTCAGACCCACCGAAGCGCAAAGCTTCCCGGTGACCGTCAACATTTATCGCTGCCCATTCGGAACAATCGCCACTGCGCGATACGGTTGCCAACCTATCCTGGCGCCTCAACCTGCCACGCCAAAAAACACGGCGCTCGGGCTGGATGTCTACAGCGAGGGCGGGTTTGCCGCTATCACCGGCGGCTGGTGCACCAAGGGTGAAAGCGCCGGCACGCCAATCATCGGCCCATCGACACAGAATCGGTGGGTTTCAGTCGCACAAGGTTCAGTGTGTTTTGATGGACAGACGCTTTCGACCACCATCGAGAGCGGTGTGCTCATGATCACACAGACCAGTGTGTTTACACAGGATGCCCGCATCCACGGCGTTGGCCCGTTTGGCTTCAGTTACGGCACGACGGCGCTGTACCCGCTGCTGTCGGGCGAACCCACTGGTGTGGTGACGCGCACAGTCGCATCCGCGCCGCTCAACCTATTGCAGCCCACGACGAGCACATTGCGCAATGTGGATCCGTTCAAACAGAACTGGGCAAGCGTGACGACGCACCTCTTCGATCAGATCAGTATGGCCGATGTCAAGATGTACGGCAGCGACATCATCACGACGCCGGTGGCAATCGATTCGAGCGCCCTGCCGACTGTCACAAGCTGGTTGATCCCGTGGAACATTTACGCAGATGAAGCCGCTGACCCGCACCTGCTTTACACATTTAACTACCACATGACCCAGGCGCCGTTGTTTCCGACGCCGATGAATCTGTCGAGCATGGGTCTGCGTATTCTGGGGCCGACTGCCAATGCGGTCACAATCCTTGACTCTGACAAACAAGGCAACGGGCCGGAAGCAAACCAGTTCCGCGCCAGCCAGGCTAAGATCACACAGCCGGCCAAACTCGGCGGCGCCAGCCAGAATGTTGAGGCGCTGGTATTACCACCGGGCTTTTCGCGCTACTCGCCGCCCAATGACCTCGTCAACGCGAACTGCGGGCCGGGCGAGAGTTGTCTCGACATCTACGATACCGGCTATGTATGGAAAGGCGCGGTGACGCCCTGGGTGCTGCCTGATGTTCACGTCACGGACGCGGCGAAGACGGTGATGATGAATAGCCCGGGGCATCTCAATATCTTCAGCGCGGATCACCCCGCCAGTCATGCGCCGGCTGCCCCTGCGGATGTCAACGAATCGTTCAGTTTCGACACATTCAGCGTCAAGGTATCGATCCGTGAGTCAATCTGCTATGCCGGCGGCCCCAAAGTCACGATCATCCATGGCGAAGGCTTTATCGCACTGCCGATAATAGGCGGCGATGGCAGCGATGGCGCCTCAGGGCCGCCTTCCGTATCGGTTGACTTCACGTTGTGCGACTCGAAACTGCACGAAGCCAGCCTGTCGCTCAATATCCACCCGGCCGATATTCCGGTGGGAGCTTCCGGTCTGGGTGTGTACATGATTGGCGGTCAGATCGTGGTCAACCCGGACTACACCGTCGTCACGTTCACCCTTGGCTTTGAAACGATGGACAAGGAGCTGCTCACCGGCGGCGAGGGCGACGTCATCATCGACACACGCGGAATGTTCGAGCTGTTTGCAAAAGCTACGATCATCTCAGTGATCGATGTCAGCCTGACGCTACAGATCGCCTGGAACCCGCTGGATGTGCTGCTCGACGCTGAAGCATCGTGCTGCGGCGGCTGGATCACGGGTCGCGTGATGCTGGAGGGATGGATCGGCCAGGGCTGGCAACACAAGTACAAGTGGCTGCCCGATAACAACAAGTTCCACTTTGCAGGGGAAATATCCGCCTATCTCAAGATACCCAAAGGCGACATCTCAAGTTTCCTTGACCTTCCGCCGTTCAACTTCGAACTGGGGCTGAAAGTAGCCTTCGGCGAGTTCTGCGCGAACGATAAGTGCAGCGATACGACCTCGGGCATGTCGATCGTGCTCGACATCATGAGCATTAACATAGGCCTGTTCGTCGACAAGCATGGCCCGGCGTTCATTCTCGGCTCAGACAGCCATGTGCTCATCAACGAGTACCAGGGACAATCGCAACTGCTGATGATGAGCCCGGTCGGGAGTCTCGCTCAGGACGCGTCGTCCGCTTCGTCTCCATCGCGGTGGTTGCTCCCGCAGGGATTGACGTTCACATTCCCGATCACCGTGCTTGGCGGATTGCAACTCCTGCTCAAGCCGACGTTCAATACACCTGTAGATGACTGGCAACCAGTGACTTCGGGCAACGCCTGTACGGCGGGGAACCATACGATCACCTGCCCGTTCACGCTCAGCCAGAGCGCCGGTCGCGCCATGTTCCTGACACATTGGCTGAACGGCGACTTGAAAGTTTCGCTGATCCGACCGGACAACACAGTGATCACTGTCGCCAATGCCAGCAGCTATAACGTGACTGTTACGCAGGTCATCAGCCCGCTGTACAAAGAACTGGCTTACGCGGTGCACCCAACGAGCACCGGGCAGTCTCTGATATCGGGCGTATGGAAACTCAAACTGGACAACGTGGGCATCTTCGCCAACCCGGCGATCACGCGCAACAACTGGAGCCTGCTGTTCTTCAGCGATGCAGCGGCGCCCACACTGACCTGGAATTCACCCGTGACGATGGGCGTGACGCCCGATGGCAATGGCGATGTGGCCTTGCAGTGGAGTGCGGCGCGCGCCGGCATGCCTCTGACGCCATCAACGCGGCTGGAGTTGTTCTTTACCCCTGTGGTCAGCAAGCCTTTAGACTCGAACGAAATGGCCGGCACGCTGATCGTCGGTCAGTACACTGCCACCCTTGGGAGTTACGTGTGGAACACCGGCGGGCTGAAATCAGGAGAATATGCCGTTGGCGCGCGTATCGACGATCACCTGCACGGTAACGGAGCGGTAGTCTTCTGGGCTCCGGGAAGCGTGGTAATCAACGACACGACGCCCCCACCCGCTCCCACCCTGCTTGGCACAAAGACGCAGGCAAACGGCCTGGTTGTGATCTGGAAGAAGGATATGACGCCCGATCTATCAGGGTACCTGGTGGACTACAACATCTACGACTGGGACGAATCGACCATTCTGACGCGCACCCGACGGGTATTGGCACATTCATGGAACATCAGCCCGACGTTCGAGCTGCCTGTGGAGCGTGTCCGTCTGGGCGGCATGCTGACGTCGCTCTATAACGGCGCGACGCCAACGACGACCGTATGCCTGCGTTCCTATGACGCCAGCGGTAACATCAGCCTGCCAAGCTGTAATACGATCACGGTGACGCTGCCGGGCGGCGCGACGCTCTTCCCGGTGCGGCGCATTGCGGCACAGATGCTTGATATTGGCGCGCTCGCGCCGCTGCTCGGCGCAAGGGTCAGCTATGCGCCTTCAGACGCGCCGGGGGCCGTGGGCTACCTGTTGAGTTACCGGCCGATTGGTTGTATCCTGCCAAACGTGAAGACACTCGCGGATCAAGGGCCATCGGCCATCGATATCGGCAACCCCCTATCGCACACATTCACACTGACCGGGCTGACCATTGGGCAACGCTATGAGTATGGCATCAACCCCTATGATGCCATAGGCAACGTTGGCCCAGGTGTGACGGTGGACGCCGTTTTCGTTAATCCGGCCGACGCAAACACAAACGGCTTGCCGGATCAGTGGGAGGCGCTCTATGGCGTCTCCGACCCAAACGCCGATCCCGACCACGATGGGTTGACCAACTTGCAGGAGTATCTGTTCGGCACAGATCCGAACAACGCGTACAGCGGCGGCGGCAAGCACTCAGATGGCGAGGTCATGGCAGCTGGTCTGCAGGCGTGCAGCCCGCTTGATCCCGGTCCGCATCAGACGCCCAAATTGACGTTGGTCGGCGACAATACTGCCAAGTTCACTGTGGCGATCAATAGCACTAATGCCCCATCCCAGACGATCAAAATCATCAATACGGGCGCTGACATTCTGGATTGGATGGCAACGCCGTCCGATGCCTGGATCGTGCTGGACAAGACATCCGGTGGACTCATGGATGGCTCAGTTAAGATCGGGGTCAATCCGAACGGTCTGCCGCCAGGACATTACAAGGGCAAGGTAACACTCAACAACACGTATGTCGTGCCACCACCGCCCGCACTCGCGGCGAATTCACCCAGCGCAGCTGCACTCGCCCCCGGCGACATCATCACCGAAACCGCTGAGGTGGCAGTTGAGCTGAACGTTCTACCCGCAAAGGAGTTCACACTGTATATGCCGATAGCATCAAAGTGAGTTGTCTTAACCTCACAGGCTGAGACAAACACTCCCGGAATCACACGCGAAGCGGATTCCGGGAGTGTTTCATTACGGGGTGAACCTGTATCCACGACCGGGGGCGGTGTGGATATGACTCGGCACAGACGGATCAGGCTCGATTTTCTCGCGCAAGCGGCGCACCAACTGCGCCAGGCTGTCATCACGCACCCCACGCTCGAAGATGTGATCCTCCGGCCACACGGCGCGAATCAGATCATCCTTCTCGCACACGCCATCGGGGTGTGCCTGCAGATAGGTCAGCAACAGATTTTCTTTGGCGGTTAGTCGCGACATGTCAAAGCGGGCCGGGCGTCCAACCTGTAACAGCGCCAGACCCTCCAACCGTGCGCGGCGCAGTTCCTCATCGGTCGGGTTGTCATTCAGGAACTCTTCCAATCGCGACTTCACCGCAGGGTGTGAAGCGATCGCGCCCACATCCAGCGATGCGCCGGCAGCGTAAGCCTCGCACGCGGCGCGCAGGAAGGATGGATAACCGCGCGTCAGGGCAATCAACCCATCGGCAACGGGACGATCCCATGTCAACCCTTTGCGTGCAGCATAACGCGCCACACTCCATTGAGCGTCGCTCTCACTCAAAATGCCCAACCCCAGAATATGCGCGTAAAACAGCTCAGCCAGTTCCGAATGGTCGCGCATCGGCCGGCGTGTGGCGACCACGTAGGTAAGCGTGTATTTGTGCGCATCGCGCAAGGCGCGCATGTTGTCGAAGATCGCCGCGGATGCCTGTGTCGCGACGCCGTCGAATCGATCCAGCAACAAGCAGATCGACGCGCCCCACTCCCGCTTGCGCTGTTCAACCACGGCATCCAGCAGTGTCCACTCGTCATCCGTCGCGTCGGTGCTGCCAAGATGACGACGGATCAGGCGGAAGAAGGCGTCAGAGGTGTATTCACCACTATGGGCGCCACCAGTGGCGCCCATAGTGGCGTTGATACGATTGCAGTCTACTAGCACGAACCGGCATGTGTCCGACGTGATGCGATTGGCAATGAACCCGAGCAGGTTGCTCTTGCCAGAACCGCTAAGACCGGCCACGGCAGTACACTCACCGCTTTCTGCAGCAGAGACTATCGCGCGCACTTCATCGTTGCGGTAATCAGATGGATAGGTGTCCCATACAGACATAAATGTTTTCACCAAATGGTTGTGGGAGATATTGAGATTAGAGATTAGAGATTGGAGATTGGAGATTGGAGATTGGAGATTGGAGATTGGATAACGCGCATATGTCCGGGTTGAGTATACTATTTGATTGAGGAACACAATCAAGTTCAGCGGCGTCTTTTCATTGAGGAGGTAACTGGCTTGTCCCGAAGAATGCGGACGATCGTGGCGGTGATGGGCGTAGCAATAGTGCTGATGTCATTGTTATTCTTTGCCTACGCGAAATGGCCGGGAAGTGCGACCCGCGAGCAGTATCGCCTGGAGCCAACAGTGTTTGTGCAGCCACGATGACCACGATGGCGATGATATGAACACGCGCCGATCACTCCTCCAGGTTGTGCTTGGGATCGCATGTGCCCTGATAGTCGCGGCGTGCGGTGGGGCGCCATCAGCCGCGCCAATTCAAACACAGAAAGCCAGCGAGCCGACGGCTGCGCCTGCTGCCACAAAAGCGCCCGAACCGACAAGCACGCTGCGCCCCACATCTGCCCCGACGCGCTCAAGTGCGCCGACAACGGCTACACCTGCCGTCACTAGAGCGCTTGAACCCACTTCCGCCTCGGCAGGCGTGAGTAGGGCGACAGCAACCCTTGCGGCAGCAACAACAGCGCCAGCCGCATCCGAAGCCACTGGCGTCACCGCAGTCCCAACCAACCGAGTCCCTGCGACGCCAACTGCCGCTGCAACCGAGCTTCCGAGTCAGGTTCCCGCCGAACCTTCTAAAGATCAAGTAACGGCAACCGTTGTCGCGACGCCGGAGGTTACGGCTGTTGCGACGCCGCCTGAAGCGCCCCTTCCAGTAGAGAATCGCCTGGTCGAGTTGGAGTGGCCGGAACAGATGCGCCTGGGCGATTCCGACATCGCGCGCATCGCATTGATTCCCTCGCAAGAGGGCTACACCGTGACCACCGAGTTTGCCGAACACCAGGCTGTCACCCGCACAGTGCAAGTTCAGCGACCGACCGGATATGACGTGTCCGCAGTCGGACGATTGGATGCTGCCGGGTTTGACCAGTCGCCTACTGGCGATCAGGCGCAAGCCCTGCCAGCCGGGGCGCCAGTAACATGGCGATGGACGCTCACGCCGCGCACTGCCGGTCAGCACAGGATAGTCGTGAGCCTGTTGCTGCGCTGGACGCCGTTACAGGGCGCTGCCGGCGCGGCGCGTGAATCAACGATTTTCTCGAAAGGGCTGAGCGTCAACGTCACATCGTTACTCGGTATGACAACGTCCCAGAGCGAGACCACTGGCCTGATGGGTCTGGTGCTGGGCAGCGGATTCGGCGCCTTCGCGCTCGCATCACGACGGCGCCCCTTGCGCGCCATCCTGCAATCGCAGACGCCAAATGCAGCGCTGATCATCGAGCCCCGCCCCGGGTTGGTAATCCACCCGGAAGAAGCACAGTTATTGAAAACTCTGTTCCGCCGATACGCGCGACTGGTGGTCGAGAGTGAATTCCTGTCTGGCTATTCCGGCGCGCGCACGCTCCTGGCTCTGCCCATTCGCACAGACGGCCGAGCCGATGCTTTTACCATTGCCAAGATCGGTGATCGGGAGTCGATCCGGCGCGAGTTTGAAAACTACGAGACATACGTAAAAGACACGCTCCCACCGATCACCGCCCGCATCCAGGAACCGCCGGTGATGATTTCACCCCGCGCAACTGCCCAGCGCCGTCGGCAGGGTGACCGAAGCCAAACCAGTGACATGCCGCGCGCCGTGTTGCGGTATACCTTCATCGGTGAACCGGGGCGCAACCCGATCAGCTTGCGGGAAGCCTTGCTGGCCGCGCCAGACCCGGCGTTGCTCAACAAGCTGTTTTCAACCTTTGGTCCAAACTGGTGGATGCAGCGTCGACCGTATATGTTCCGCCTTACGCAGGAGTACGACCGCGTCCTGCCAGCGCATTACGTCATTGAGCCGGCCAGAGGCAAAGCCGGAGTCCTCGACGCCCAATCTGTCAGCGCCCCGCGGTCGTGGAGCGCACTCGCCGCGCGCGGCGATCTGGTCACCCTGCGCGGATTCAGCGTCATTGAGACGCGCATGGATGGCAAAAGCTTATCGCTCACAGGCGCAGCGTCGCCCGGACGACCCGCGCTGCGGGTGCGGTGGTTGAGCACCGAACCGCCAAACGGCGCGGTCGGGCGCGTGGTGAGTGACCGCGCCACACTCTTACGCGAGTATGTGGCTGGCTTCGACCTGTGCAGTTTACCCGATCCGCTGCCCAGAGTGCAATCTTGGCTGGATGAGAGCGTGCGCGGGTCACAATCGACCATCCATGGCGATCTGAACCTGGAGAACGTCCTGGTTGGGCCGGGTGGATTTGTATGGTTGATCGACTTTGCGCAGACGCGCGATGGGCATGTGCTGTATGACTTCGCACATCTCGAAGCTGAGATCATTGCGCAGGTCATC
Source organism: uncultured bacterium (assembly GCA_903921365.1). GTDB lineage: Bacteria > Chloroflexota > Anaerolineae > J036 > Brachytrichaceae > CAIXPS01. Next base: position 32,992 of record CAIXPS010000213.1, read on the forward strand.
GCCAGTCACGTCAAGTCGCCGGAAGAATACCTGGATATCCTGCGCGCGAACGACCACCCTCTACTCACCGCGCTCAACACTATCGCCGCTAACTGTCTCGCCAACCCTGCGCAACCCAGGGAATACCAACTGGCTTTGTGTCTGGCCTGCATCGGCGCGCTCAAGTTCAACAACCTGAAGCCCTCGGCCAGACATCTGCTCTACCTCACCGCCGCGCACCTCGGCCAGACGCTTTAACCGTAGCCGCATTACTGTCACGAACCGCGCGCGTTTGCTTTATCAACACGTTGTCATCCGTTTATCAAGACTTGCGATCCGCTGCCCCTTACAGTCGTATTTGGGCATCATAGGGCCTTTGCCCTGCCCCATCAATACGTTCAGAACCTGTCAGGAGGTAGTCATGGATCGGAAAACGCTACTCACAGCCTTCGCCGCGGTCGGGATCTTTATGCTCACTGCTTGCAGCAGCGCGGCGCCAAAACAAATCGCATCCTCTCCAGCCGAACAACCAGCGGAACCACGTTCCATTGCGCGCGATCCCTCGCATCAGGGTGAGGTAATCCCATACAACGCCGATATCGAGTTAACCGTCGACGATGTCGATACCGCTGCCGGGAAAGTAACGGTGCTGGCATATGACCTGGGCGGAGCTATTTCGAGTTCGCACTCGTGGTTCCAGGATGGCCAGAAAAGAATCGACATGGAGCTTTCTATCCCGGCTGACCAGTTTGACAACCTGCGACGCAAGTTGCTTGACATCGGCACACTCAACTCAGCCCAGATATTGAACGAAGTGGTCAACCCGGACGATATCCGGGGACGCACAACACTGGCGACTATACATCTACAGCCGGCAACTTTCACCATCGGAGGTCTTGATGGGGCTTGGAGTCCGGTGCGAACATTCTCGAGCGCCTTCAACGTCGTGGCATCGATTTTCCGCGTGGTTGTGGATATTGCGATCTGGATCGTTGTCGTACTCGGCCCATTTGCCATCATTGCGCTCGGAGTGCGATTCCTGTTGCGACGTTCGCGTAAGTCAAATTCGCCGCCGGTATGACATTGGGTGTCAACCCTTTATCACCGGAATATCAAGCCAAACCTGCCTGCGCTCCCTACACTGTAAGCGCACAGTTCAATAACAGTTCAATAAAGGAGGACTGCCATGAATAAGAAACACATCATCTCGATTTTCCCGTTGTTTGCCATGTTACTCACGGGGTGCGGCGGGGCTGCCATGCCCGCACCCTCAGCCGCGCCATCAGCGCCCGGACGCCCCGCGTCTACTGCGCCGCGCGCACTCAACCCGACGAGTGCGCCTGCCGCGACATCAGCTCCAGCTGCCACTAAATCGCAGGCGCCATCTCAGTCGCCAAGGACAACAGCCACGGCAAAGACCGTAAACCCCGCGGTAGTGCCCACACCCGCCTCCGCCCCAGCGCTTTTGGCCACAGCCCCCGCCCAGGCTGAGGCCGGACGCGTGGCGCCGATTCCGACCGCGGCAAGCAGTGCGGGCAAGGATGTGACGCGAGAGCTTCCACCCACCGCCACGCCGCCCAGCGACAGCACATTCAAGGACTATGGCGTCAACCCGTTCGTCGAAACTTCCCGCGACCACCTTTCCACATTCGGATTGGATGTGGACACCGCTTCATATGCAATCACGCGGCGGTACCTGACGGACGGCACACTGCCGCCGATGGAAGCCGTGCGCGCCGAGGAGTTTATCAACTACTTTAAGCAGGATTATGCGAAGCCGGCCAATGTGGCCTTCGGCATCTACGCCGATGGCGCGCCTTCGCCCTTCCATAATGACGGCAGCGTCCTCGTGCGTTTCGGCGTGCAAGGCTACGATGTGCCCGACAGCCAGCGCAAACCGGCCATGCTTACGTTCATCATTGACGTGTCCGGCTCGATGGCCGATGACAACAAACTGGAGATGGTTAAGAACTCGTTGCGCCTGCTCGTCGAGCGCTTGCGCCGCAGCGACCAGGTCGCCATTGCCGCCTTCACCACCGACGCGTGGGTGGTGCTGGATCCCACCAGCGGCGCCGACAAGCGCGCGATCCTGAATGCCATCGACACGCTCAGGCCGATGAACAGCACCAACGTGGATGCCGGCTTGCGCGCAGGTTATAAACTCGCCAGCAAGATGTTCAACAAGGACGCAATCAATCGCGTGATCCTATGCTCCGACGGCGTCGCCAACACGGGTTCGACCGACACCAATACGCTGATCGACTTCGTGCGCGGTTACGGTGAAGGCGGCATCATGCTCACAACCGTGGGTGTGGGCATGGGCACGTATAACGATGTGCTGCTGGAGCAACTGGCCGACAAGGGCAACGGATTTTACGCTTATGTGGATACGCAGGATGAAGCCGCCAAGCTGTTTCTGGATCGCCTGACTGGCACGCTGCAGACCATCGCCATCGACGCCAAGGTGCAGGTCGATTTCAACGCCGATGTCGTGTCCCGTTACCGGCTGATTGGTTACGAGAACCGCGCGATTGCCGACCAGGATTTCCGCAACAACAACGTGGCTGCGGGCGAGATGGGCGCAGGCCACAGCGCAACCGCGCTTTATGCCGTGCAACTAAAGCCAAACACACCGGGGCGCATCGCGACCGTACAACTGCGCTGGCAGGATCCGACCTCGCGCCAGGTGAAAGAAATTAACGGCAATTTCAACACGTTTGATCTGGCTGCGCGCTATGAGGATGCATCGCCTCGTTACCAGATGTCGGCCACAGTGGCGCAGTTCGCTGAGATACTACGGCAGAGCCCGTACGCTGGAAATGGCGGGCTGGGGCAGTTGCGACGCTACGCCGATCACGTGGCGCAAGCCCTGCCCGATGACGCGGATGTGGCGGAGTTCGCGCAACTGGTGGCGCGGGCAAGCGAGTTTGACCGCTAAACGCTGGAGCGCACTGCGACCTACACCCTGATACGGCGAATGACAAGCAGAACCATGCCGATGATGATAGCAAACAGGCTCAATACGAGCAGAATCGGCATGGTTAAAGGATCTGCGACAGGGGCGCCACAAAGCGCATTCCAGACGGCAAATGGCGCATTGACCAGTGTGTTGAGGTCTTTGGCATACGCCAGGCAGAACAGGAACATGGAGAACCCGAATGCAAACGTCGCCATCGCGAAAGCAAGCAGGGCGAAACTGGGTTGACGTGTCGGGTTGGAGCGCATAGCTGATCTATCAAAGACCCGGGCAGAGGCTCACTTCCGATGAACGCCCCTGCCCGTTGATACGTAAAGGGATTACTTGAGCTGCAGACCGCTGGGGAGGTACCGCAGGACGTTCCACCCGTTGTTAAAGTCTATTGCCTGGACAAAGACAGGGCCCCACGCAAAAATAGCCAGGACGACGGTGACCGCAATCCAAAAGCTCCAGCGCTCAAGAATTGCAGGAGCATTGGGGTTGCCCCGCGTCTCAATCGGCGCCCCTTCCACCACTGGCTGTTTCGAAAAGAAGATCGTGCCAATGATGTTCACAAACAACAGAATGCTGCTGACGAGAAGGATCGCACCGCCGATGGCTGTCAGGTTCAACCAGTTCTTGGCGAGATCGGTAAGGTATGGTGAGTTACCCAGATCGGCGCGGCGCGGCGCGCCTTCCAAACCGGCTTGGCCCATGCTGGCGGCAAAAATCGTCATGCCGATGCCCCAGGAATAAACCTGCCACAGCGCGGCCTTCGTGCTGAAAAGTTTGCGGCCGCGGATCATCGGGAGCAACCAATATAGAATGCCAATGAAGGTGAGCGTCACCGCGGTGCCAAGTGTGGTGTGGAAATGACCGGTAACCCACGAGGTGTTGTGAACCGCGATGTTTAACTGAGCCGAGGCATTGATCATGCCGCTCATGCCGCCAGTGGCAAACACGAGCATGGCGATAAGTTGCGCAGCCACAACTGGATCGTTCCACTTCTGCTTCCATATCCACCCCAACAAGCCTTTACCGCCATTCTGGCGTCCGGCGTATTCCAGCGACGCGCCAATGTTAAAGGCTGTCATGAAACTCGGCACTGCGACGATCAGGGTCAGGATAGTCTGAATGAATTTAGACACTTCGCTGACGCCTGGATCGGCAAACAGGTGGTGCACCCCAACCGGGATGGAGAAGACGAGCAACATGATGAAGGCGACGCGCGCCAGGTTATCGCTGAACAATTTCCCGCCGGCCTGCTTGGGAAGCATGGTGTACCAGGAAATGTAAGCTGGGACCAGCCAGAAATAAACCAGCGGATGGCCGAAGAACCAGAAAAGCACACGGCCTAACTGCGGGTCGGTCACCTTGATCAAGCCAAGTGACGCCGGCAGCAACATGCCAAGCACTTCGATTGCCACAGCAATCGTGGCTATGTCCCACATGATGAAGTTCGAAATGGTGGCGAAGACTGCCAGGGGTGAGCGCTCGCCCTTATGCTCTTTGCGCCACTCCAGATAAGTGATGAACACGTTCGCCGTTGCCACCCACGAGCCGACAATGAGCAACACCAGACCGATGTAATAGGTGGGCGGTGCAATGAGCGGAGGGTAAAACGTGTACAGGACAGATGCGTCCTGCGGGTCGGCGGATACTGTAACGACGCACAGCACCAGGCCGACAAGCATCAATCCAAAGCCCAGCCACCCCAGAAACACGCTTTTAATAGCGCGTTGCAAAGAGCGCTGCGTGACATAGTAGGTGAAACCGATGATGAAGAATGTGGTAAAGAAAAGCGCATTCATCACGCCGTGAACGGTCACCGCCTGATAGTAATAGCTGAATACAGGAATCTGGAATTCAGCAAATGAGGCCATAAAGGCAGGCGAGCGATGAAATGCCTGAAAGGGCCCCATAAAGATGCCAAAGGTCAAGGCGATCAATGACATCACAATATGGGCGCCAATCATGTTGCGCTCACTGCGCAGCATATCGAGCGCCGGGAATGTGACTTTGCCTGGCTCCGTGGTGTTTAGTGTTGCTTGCATGTTAAAACCTCTGTTTGACTACTCGATCACAATCTGCCCATACATAATCTGGTGACCGGCGCCGCAAAACTCATGGCAAATAATGTGAAATGTGCCAGGTCGATTGAAATTTATGGTGCCACGGGCAATCTGGCCAGGCACTACCTCAAGGCTGAGGCTGTGTTCCTCAATGTAGAAACCATGTATAACGTCCTTGCTGGTGACATAAAACGTCACTTCTGAACCCACGGGGAAACGCAAGGTCGGAGGCGCGCCAACCGGACCGGCATCAGGGCCGGCATCGTAGGCCCACATCTTGGCCAGGATGTATGCTTCGTAGCGATTCCCGCCAATGTTGTGTATGCCAGGTTGAGCGAACGCAGTAGAGTCGAGTTTCTGTGGATCGATTCGGCCCACCGGAGATGGCAAATGGATGCCGAAGACCAAGGCCCCCGCAATTAGAGCTGCAGTATAGGCGCCAAGTGCTACGGCGACGGCTGTAAGCCAGTATTTCTCAAGGCGATTCAGCACCATGATTTAACCTCTCACTCCTCGCACAATAATGACGGTGTACCACATGTAGAACCAGTAAATGACGAAGACCGTCAACATAACGGCGAGGAAGACCATGATGCCTCGCGGTGAAAAGGCATGGTCAGTTTCCAGGTCTACGGAAGTAGGGTCTTCGGGGTCCGATGATTCCATATACTCTCCTCTGAAACAATTTTAGATGTGTCGAACGCTAGCCCAACACAATCTTGACAGTTACAAAAGGAAAGAGTAGTCGCGCGCCGCGCAAGCGTCAATTGACAATCATCACGCGGCACACACGCCAAATGTAACGTAACGTCATTCAGACGTCGCAAAGTCGATATCTTCTATACTTGCACTCAGAGGTGAGACAGATGAACACAGGGGTTGTGTTTCCACAAACTGAATTCGGTAATGATCCGATTGCTATTCGCGACTACGCTCAGACAGCCGAGGGACTTGGTTATTCGCACATCATCGCTTACGATCATGTTGTCGGCGCCAACCCAAACCGGCCGGGCGGCTTTCAGGGACCCTATACCTACGAGACTGCTTTCCACGAACCGTTCGTCCTGTTCAGTTTTATGGCAGGAGTGACGCACAAAATCGGCTTCGCGCCCGGCATCATCATCCTGCCGCAACGCCAGACTGTGCTTGTGGCAAAACAAGCGGCGTCGCTGGATGTGATCAGCGGCGGTCGCCTGCGCCTCGGCGTCGGGATTGGATGGAACGAAACGGAGTACATCGCGCTCAATGAGGATTTTCACAGCCGCGGCAAGCGCGTCGAGGAGCAGGTGCATGTGATGCGCGAGCTTTGGACGAAGCCCCTCGTCAACTACACCGGCCGCTGGCACACGCTACCCGATGTTGGGATCAAACCGCTGCCCGTGCAGCAGCCCATCCCAGTCTGGTTTGGCGGACAGGCCGAAGCCGCACTGCGCCGGATGGGTCACATCGCCGACGGCTGGATGACCAACAACCGCACTGCCGCAGATGCGGCGCCACTCATTGAGATTCTCGAACGCGCGCTCGCTGACGCTGGCCGGCCGCGCAGCGCCTTTGGCCTGGAAGCGCGGATTCAGTTTGGGGCCGGAGCGAACACATGGGCAACAACGATGAAGGACTGGATCGCAGCAGGGGCGACTCACTTTTCTGTGAATACCATGGGATGCGGCTTCACAACTGCGGGTCAGCATATTGACGCCATCCGGCAATTCGCCGCGACTAACGTTATTAAACCGGGCTAAAACAGGTCACGACATGCCCTATCAACTGACTATCCGACAGGAGGAATAATGGCCACTCTTCGCTTCCAGCCGCAGGTCTATCACAACACGCTTGGGCCGCACACCCCGGTCGCGCATGTTAGCGACGGCGACACAATCATCACGACGACGATCGATGCCTTCGGCAAGGACGAGAACGATCGGCAGGTTGCCGCGCGCGGCAATCCACAGACCGGGCCGTTTTACGTCGATGGCGCAGAACCCGGAGATACGCTCGCGGTGTCACTCGACCGGCTATATCCGAACCGCGACATCGGGTATACCAGCACGGTTCTCGCGCCCAATGTGGTTGACCCGGACTTTGCGCGCGAATTGCCAGAGCCGCGAATGGCGCGCTGGCAGATCGACAGAGCCAGGGGAACCGCCACACTCATTGAGCCAATCGAACGACTGGGGCAGTTCACACTGCCGCTATCGCCAATGCTGGGCTGTTTCGGAGTCTGCCCTCCGGGCGGTCAGGCCATCTCAACCGCAACCGCCGGGACACATGGCGGGAACATGGACTATCGCGGCTTCAAGAGCGGGACGACCGTGTACTTCCCAGTATTCGCGCCGGGCGCACTGCTCTTCGTTGGCGATGGGCACGCGACCCAGGGCGACGGGGAAATCAGCGGCACCGGTATCGAGATATCATTTGATGTGCAGGTGACCGTTCACGTCATCAAGACAACCGGCATCCGGTGGCCCCGGGGAGAAACGTCCGAGGCGATTTTTACCGTAGGCAATGCGCGCCCGCTTGACCAGGCTTTGCAGCATGCCACAACAGAGATGTATCGCTGGTTGACGGATGATTACGGACTCGGTCCACGCGACATCGGCGTATTGCTGGGTCAGTGTGTCGAGTATGATTTGGGCAATGTATTCGATCCGGCCTATACCATGGTATGCAAACTGGCGAAGCACACACTGCCTGCGCGTGAACGTCTTTAAACGCCCCAAAAGCCATACGGGTAATTCTCAAGATTTCGATATGCAACTCCAACCCCACATGAACAAGAAACGCCAGACATCGCGTGACCGTCGAACGTCTTTGCCAGGCACAGGCAAGCGCGCAGGCCCGATAGCGGCGCTGCTGCTCTTAGCGCTGCTGGTGATCACTTCCTTAACACCTGCAACACCGACCCGCGCCGAGAGCAAAACGCTGTTATGGAACCGTTTGGATAGCGACATTGCAGTACAGGGAAATGGCGACCTGCATGTGGTCGAGACAAACGTGATCGACTTTACAAGCGGGAGCTTCACGTTTGGTTATCGCGACATCAACCAGAGCCGCCTCACGGCTATCAAAGACATCCAGGTCACGCAGGACAACAAGCCGCTGAAATTTGAGACCTCCGAGACGGACAGCGGCGACTTCCGAATCAAGTACTACTTCCCGGCAGCTCAGAACGAAGTCCGCGCGTTTAAGCTGGCCTACACGGTCATTGGCGCCACGCGTTATTACACCAATGGCGATGTCATTTACTGGGCTCCGGTGTACGCAGCCCGGAATGGGTTCTCGGTGCAGGATTCCCGCACGACAGTCAAGTTGCCGATAGGCGCAACGGCGTTGCTCGCCGCCACTTTTGGCCCCACGGCCACTGTCACAGGGCAAGGCGAGAACCTCGTGGTCGCAGAAGCCAAAGAACCGATCCCAAGCGGAAAACAACTTGAGGTACTCGTCTCGATTCCACACGGCATCCTCACCGGAAGCGCGCCAGACTGGCAGGCGGCATACGACGTGGAACAACAAACGAAGGTGGCAAATCAGGGCTCTGGCTTTGGCTTGCTGCTCGTGGGCATGTTGTTAATCTTTGGTGGGCCGGCGCTCATTGTGTTCTTCTGGTTTAAACGTGGTCGCGATCCAAACGTCGGCCTGGTAGCAGAATATCTGAACGAGCCCCCGGCCGGGATTACGCCCGGTATGGCAGGGACGCTGGTGGACGGCTCTGCCGACCTGCAGGACATGATCGCCACAGTGATCGACCTGGGCAGGCGCGGCCTGTTGACATTACAGGAGCAGGGCACAACGAACCCTGCTGGCGTGGTCGTGGCGCGAGACTATTTTGTCTCACGAGGGCCGAACTTCAAGTCTGTCAAACTCGCCGCGTATGAATCCAAGATGGTCGACGCGATGAGACTGAATGAAGACAAGACGACCACTTTGTCAGCGATTCAGGGCAAACTGTACGCGCAAACCTCCACCATCAAAAGCGCCATGTACGATGAGCTGATACGCCTCGGCATGTATTCCTATAACCCTGAAAGCTCGCGCAGCCGGTACACTTTATTTGGCGTCATCCTGTTGATCTTCGCATGCGTTATAGCCTGCGCTGCTTCTTTGTATTCGACAGCCTACAGCGGGTACGAGCTTTGCCCTTCTGTCGGCATTGGCCTCAACGCCGTGATTCTGCTCTTTATCGCCAGCCGGATGCAGGCGCGCACACGCAAAGGGGCTGAAACAAAGATGCGCGTCGCGGCATTCAAGCGCTACCTGCAGAACATCGAGAAGTACACCGACATCAAAACCGCCAAAGACCTCTTTGACAAATACCTGCCTTTTGCTGTCGCATTCGGTCTGGATCGCAGTTGGATACAGAAGTTCACCGCCGTTCAGACCCCGACGCCAAGCTGGTATATCCCGTTTGACTTCGGGTCAATCAACAGCAGTAGCAGTAGCAGCAGGAGTAGAGGCAGTGTTGGAACAGGCGACGTCGTCAATGCAGGCGCAGCGTTTGCCAAGTCTGCAATCGGGGATGTCAGCGGCGCGGCAGTCGCGCCCGTCACGATGGATAGCATCAACGAGGGTCTCTCTTCGAGTCTTTCGGACGTCAACAAAGGGTTGACCACCATGTTCACATCGGTAAGCGCATCGTTCCTCAACAAGCCGCTCAATGTCGGGAATGCCGTTGGCGCGGTTACCAATGTCGCCTCTACAGTATCGAGTGCATCCAGCAGCGGCGGCGCTGAGGCTGCCGAGGCGGGCGTGCAGATCGCCGGCGCCATCCTGGGCGCGGTGCTCGACATCGCTACCGGCGGCGGCGGGAGTTCGGGCGGTGGCGGCGGAGGGTTCGGTTGAAACGCACATGTCAGCCTGTTTTCGGTAAACAGTCAGGCGCACTATCAGGCGCCGTATCAAAGACAGTTAAAATACACCTATAGCACACCTATGGGAAATATTGAAACCTGCGCGGTGTGTGATGCAAAAGGATAAACACATGAAGCTATTGCGTGCATTTATTGCGTGTGTCATCGCCGTGGTTGGCGTGGTCGCACTCGTTGCTGCCCCGGCTGCGGCAGAATCAAAGACACTGGTGTGGACGCGTCTTGATAGCGATATTACCGTCCAGCCAAACGGCGACCTGCAGATTGTCGAAACCAACGTTATACAGTTCACAAGCGGCAGCTTCACGTATGGTTATCGCGATATCACTATGGACCTGATCACGGGCGTGAGTGGGATCCAGGCGACGGAAGGCGGCAAGCCGTTGCGCTTTGAGACATCCAAACCTTCCAGCAACGTGCTCCGGATCAAGTACTACTTTGCAACCGCCACAAACGAGGAGCGCACCTTCAAAATCGCCTACACGGTTCAGGGCGCTACACGCTACTACAGCGGCGGCGATCAGGTGTACTGGAAAGCGATATACGCAGATCGCAACGGATTCTCTGTGATGAATTCCCGCGTAACGGTGAAACTGCCAAAGGGCGCCACCGCAACTCAGTCTGCCACTTATGGCGCCAGTGCGACAGTGACGGGCGCCGGTGAAAGCACCGTCGTCGCTACTGCGCAGAACCCCATCCCAAGTGGAACGGAGATGGAGATTCGCGTGCAATTCCCGCATGGGCTCATCACGGGGCAACCTCCGGCCTGGCAGGCTGCCTTTGACGAGCAACGGGCTTATGATGAAACCACCAAACCAACGGTTGACTTCATCGTGTTGTTGGCCGCGCTGATTCTGTTCTTCGGCGGCCCCGCCCTGGTGATCCTGCTGTGGTACACCCGCGGGCGCGATCCAAACGTCGGACTCGTCGCGGATTACCTGAACGAACCTCCACCGGGTGTGAAGCCGGGTGTGGCTGGCCCGCTGATGAATGAGCGCGCCGACCTCAAAGACATCATCGCCACACTGGTCGACCTCGCGCGGCGCGGCGTGCTGACGATGACGGAGACGGGTAAAACCAACCGCTCAGGGCTGGTTTACGACCGCGATTGGGTGTTTGCGCGCGGGCCAAACTTCGGCATTCCACTCGTCCCCTATGAGAGCAAGTTGATCAACGCGATGGATCTGGCGCAGAACGACCAACGCATGCTGTCTGAACTGAAGAACAAGATCTACAAACAGATCGAGCCTCTTAAAAATGCCTTGTACGACGAGTTGGTGAAGGATGGGTTCTATGTGCGCAGCCCCGCGGCGACGCGCTCGCGCTACAGCGGTTACGGCTGCCTGATGTTGGTCGCAACGATTGTTATCGGCGTCATCGCTTTCGGGTTGATTGATTACTCGAGCGCTGGCATCTGTATACCCATTGCCCTCAGCATCACCACGGTGTTCTTCTTCATCATCGCGGCGGCGATGCCCGCGCGCACACGACAGGGCGCCGACGCAAAGATGCGCGCGCTGGCTTTCAAGAAATACCTTCAGAACATCGAGAAGTATGTGGACTTGAAAACCGCGACAGACCAGTTCGACAAATACCTGCCCTACGCGATAGCGTTTGGGCTGGATCGCACCTGGATCAACAAATTCAGCGCAGTAAATGCGCCGGCGCCGTCCTGGTATGTGCCATTTTACCCATATGGTTACGGCATGGGAGGGCGGCATGGCTCGTCAGGGGCGCCAGGCAAGGGCCTAGGCGATATAGGCGATGCTGCGCGCGCGCCTGCGAGTCTTGACGGCCTGGACAAGTCTTTGTCCAGCGGGCTGTCAAACATGAACACGGGTCTGTCGGCGATGTTCACCTCGGTCGCGGCCACCTTTGTCAGCACTCCGGCGCCACCACCCAGCAGTAGCGGCGGCGGGGGTGGCTGGAGCGGTGGCGGCGGCGGTGGGGGTGGAGGATCGGGTGGCGGTGGCGGTGGTTTCGGTTAGCAGGGTATTTGTGATATTCATCTGACAAAGGAGTTGGCGATGAGTCAAGGGAAAACAATCGGGTTAATTATGGCGGGCATTGGCGCGGCGGTTTTGCTGCTCGCGGCAATGTGGGCGCTCGTTTCTCCAATGGCCGCCGGAGCCAAGGTGTTGGCGGTCTTTTTCGGATTAATCATTTCCGCGCCTTTGATCGGAATAGGCATCTACACCTACAACAAGGGAAGCGCCGAAGCCGGCGAAGAGAAAGTCATCGCCAAAGAGCGCAAGCTCTTGAGCATGGTCATGACCCAGGGCAAGGTCAACATCGCGGAAGCTGCGCTGGAACTGCAGACCACGCGCGATGAGACGAAGCAGTTGATCTACGATCTGATCGGTAAGCAGCTCTTTACTGGCTACGTGAACTGGCAGGAAGGGGTGTTATTATCAGCAGATGCCTCCAAGATCAAGGAAGGCGGAAAGTGCCCGAAGTGTGGCGGGCAACTTGAGTTGGCGGGCAAGGGCATCATCAAATGCCCATTCTGCGGGTCTGAAGTGTTTATCAACCAGTAAAGTGTCAGTAGTTATCCGGAAAGTATCTATCCTAAAGATAGGGGGCAAGTGATGAGTGCAAATTACGAGAAAATTTCGGGCGAACGTGGGAAGCTGGAGAGCTTCCTTGGAAAAATCCCAGGTTACAAGGGGTACAAGCAAAAAGAGATGCGCCGCGAGGCAGACAGCTTGGTGCGCGACGCCCTGGTGCGCGACTTCACTACGCAGTTGAACCGTCTCACGCCCATTCAGACAACCGCGCTGGGCAATGGCGCCATCGAGGTGATGGGCGATATGGGAGCCGTCAAGACTGCCCTGCAAACCTTAATTGACCGCATCCGCTGGGCGCCGCAGGGCTATGCGGGCTTCTTCGATGCCGTCCGCGTCAAGGAAGACGACCTGGACAAGCTCGAAGCGTTCGACCAGCAGCTCGTGGCCGAGATCGCCAAGGTCAGCACTGGGATAGATGGTCTCGATGCAGCCGTGCAGGCGAACGCCGAGATCAAGCCAGCGATCGCGACCGCGCGCAAGACGGTTCAGGAAACATCGACGCTCTTCGATAAGCGCAGCAGCGTTCTGACAGGTGTGTAACACAAGTCTGATGAGACAGTGTTTTGGCGAGTTGGTTTCACTCGCTTGATGACATTAGGTTAACGTGTTTTGGATGGATCAGGAGTAAGAAAAATGGCACGGATTATTGATGTAATTGAATGGCCCGATCAAGGCCCGACTGAGATGGTGCAGCGCGTGCCCGAACAGGGCGCGGGCGATATTCGCTTAGGCTCGCAGGTCATCGTGCGCGGCGCGCAGGTTGCCGTGTTTTATCGCGACGGCAAGGCGCTTGACTCGTTTAAGGAAGGCCGTCACACGTTGACGACCGCGAACATGCCCATCCTGTCAGGGTTGATCGGTCTGGCGACGAACAACCGCACGCCCTTCCCCGCCGAAGTCTACTTTGTGACGACCAAGGACTTCATCGATATGAAGTGGGGCACGCCGGGCGATATTGCCGTGCCCGATAGCATCCTGGGCATGGTGCAGTTGCACGCCTTCGGCACCTACAGCATGGCCGTCAGCGACCCGCTGCGCTTCGTCAATCAGATTGTCGGCGTGCAAGGGATGTACGACACGGCGCAGATCAATGACTATCTGCGCGGGATCATGTTGAGCGAAATCGCGACCGTGCTGGGCACGATCATGCAGTCGCGCTCTGTGCTCAACCTCGCGATGTTGCAGTCCGATCTTGGCCCGGCCATCCAGGCCAAGGCCGCCGATGACTTCGAGGCGCTTGGCATCCAACTCAAGAAAGTGTACGTCGTTCAGGTTGCGCCGAATGAGGAAACGCAGAAGGCGATCAACCAGCGCAGCGCAATGGGCGCACTGGGTGTGAACTACATGCAGTATCAGGCGGCGCAGGCCATGCGCGACGCGGCACAGAACACGAGCGGCGGCGCCGTCGGCGCTGGCATCGGGCTGGGCGCAGGCGTCGGCCTCGGCCAGATTCTCGGTCAATCCATGGGCGCGGGCATGAACCAGCCACAGCAGCCCCCACCTGTAGCTCAACCACAGCAACAGCCTCCTGCGGCAACTACCGCTCGCGCTGCAGGCGCAGCGGGCGGCGCGCAGACCAAAGCACAGGTTCAACAAGCCCTGAGCAACCTCGATATCCGATTGGCCAACGGCGAAATCAGCGAAGGCCTGTACAACAAACTCCAGGCCAACCTGTCCAAGCTGCTTGAGACAGCGCCCGACTAAACCGTAGCCAGTCACACACCCTTGCATGGGCCGTCAGCATCCCCAGCATTCCACTGTCAGATGCCGATTGCCCGTGCGGGGGTGTTTTGTTTTATCCGCCTTTCAGTCTCTGAACACTGGCGGGCCCTGTCTGATCCGCTCCAGCACTGGCGCAAGTGTTGGGGCTGACCAGTTCGCTTCAATCCACCATGTGGCGCCGGCATCTTCCCATGCTTGAACCGTCGCTCGTGCAGCAGCGGGATCATCACCAGGCGTGTTGCCTTCGATCACAATGTCGAACGCCGCATTCCCCTCTAGTCGGTTGCCGGCAATATAGGCTTTGATCTGCCGCAATTCGTCATGCGTCGGCGGGCCGAATCTCACGGCGCCGTCTTCGTTCATGATTGCAGGCAACAGACCGTCGTAGCGCAACGCGCGCCGCAATGATAGTTGTCGCGGCCAGGCGCCAACCACCCAGATCGGGATGCGCGGCTGCTGCTTTGGCGGCGGCGGGGGCATAAACGTCGTCTCGTTGACCGTATAGTGCTTACCTGTGTAGTTGAACGGCTGACCGCGCCACAGACCCGTGATGATTTCCAGGCCTTCGTCGAGTAACTCCGCTCGCGTCTTGCGGTCGGTGACTTCGCCGAAGGCGGTGAATCCTGTATCGACCGCACCTAACCCGACCGTCAGGATCACGCGACCATTGGACAGATTGTCGAGCGTCGCCGCCTCGCTGGCGAGTTTCCAGGGTCGCATGCGCGATAGTGGCGTGATCATGGTGCCAAGCCTGATTCTCTCAGTTCGCATCGTTGCAGCGGTCAGCGAAACCCACGCATCGACGCCCCACACCGGTTCCCAGACGAAGAAGCCATCCCAACCCGCCTGCTCCGCCTCATAGGCGAAATCGGCGGCCGTGCGCGCGTCTCCACCCGGTAAAACAACACCACACTTCATACTGCCTCCTCCGACGCCACTTATTCCACATCCTGCTCTTCATCCAACAAAGTAGCCACAACGACCCACTCTTCGGGCGCCGCCTCGACGCTTGAGTAGAAGAATCGTTGTCGATCGACAGGTCGAAGCCGATTGATGCGCTCTTTCGCCACATCAACGTATTCCTTCTTCACATCAATGAGAACCACGTTGCGCTTGAGTCTTTCGGCAGCAATGGCCGTTGATCCGCTGCCTCCAAATGGATCCAGCACACGGTCGTTTTCTTTTGAGAATAGCTTTATGAAGAATTCTGGTAGTCCCACTGGATAGACTGCCGGGTGTCCCATATTCTTGCCAACCAGGGCTACCGAAAGGGTATTCCCCGGCAGGACAGTGCCTTTATCCAACCAGTTGCGCAGGTCGCGCCCAAAGCCACTTTCATTCTCACTATTATGGCGTTCTGCGCTTTTGCCCGTGAGTTTAACAAGCCTTTTTTCTGCCCACTCACCCACTGGCTTTCTGACTGCGTCCTGGTACATGGCAAATTTCTTCTGCTTTGTCATGTGAAAGCAATATTCCCACTCATCGCGGAGCCCCGATTCACCCAGTAGCCGGGCATTGCGTTTGGCTTCACCCAGGCATAGTCATCAACACACCTCCAGCCTTTCTCCGCCAACGCCATGACCGTCTTCCATACATAGCGATCGCGAACGCCATCGACGACTTTGTCTTTGATATTCAGGACAAACGAGCCATCCTCTGCCAGAACTCTCCAGAACTCTTCATGGAAGCTCAGGAAAAACTCCGGGTAATTCGCCGTGGAGATACTGTCATAATGATTTTTCCGCGCATCCGCATACGGTGGGGACGTCATGATGAGGTTGAAATATCCGTCGGGATATTTCTTCAGGATTTCTCGTGAATCTCCCAGATAGACCTCGGTTTTATACATCCCTGTTTACTTACCTTTACGGTGACCTTTTTCTTGTCAATAAGGAGTCGCGAGCAGGTTGCTGCGCAGGAACGCTTCCGCGTACTGCGTACCGCGTGAGAATCCTCGCGCCAGCCCCACCCCGCGAATGTATTCCTTGACGTTCGGCAACACATCCAACTGCGTCGTCATCGTGTCCATCGCCGCCAGTTTAACGTCCATGGTCTCGCTGATATCGACGAGAATCGTCGGGTGCGGGAACAGCTCGAGGATTTCATAGTAATAAAACTCAGGTGTGTAGAAAGGGGCGCCAAGATCCGCCAGCACATGATCCCAGGCTTTCCAGCGCGCCTCGTCGGTCAGTTCAGAGACTGCGCGATGGTCGCGATGTTTGTCCTCGTTCCAATGCGAGAAGATCACATCGGGCTTGAAGTGCCGGATCAGGCGCGTGCACTCCTGGTAAGTGGCCGTGTCGTTGACCACGCCCTGACTGGGTTTTCCCAGAAAGAGTCGCTCCGTGATGCCGAGTACCTTATCGGCGTTAGCCGCCTCGGCGCGCCGCAGATCGGCGATGCTGCCCTTCAGGTCGACGCGTGAGTAGCCGGTATCGATGGCGCCACCGGTAAACGTCACCACCCACACCTGTGCGCCGGCTTTGCTCAACCGCGCAATCGTGCCGCCCGGACCGACAATCTCGTCATCAATGTGCGCCCCAAAAACCAGGACGCGTTTCCAATCATTCAGACTCATGTGTTGTCACCTTTTCCTCAGTAACTTGCCCAATATTCCAGCCCCGACGGGGTGCGGCTGAACCCCAGCGGCTGTAGCCAAGCCTGCACCGCACTTCCAAGCACCGGCTTGCCGTTCCATTGGCTGATCATGATCCGGCGTGGCACCCCGGCCCTGGCAATATAAGCCTTGATGGCCCTCAGTATCACCGCCGGGTCGCTGTTCTGCAAAGTCATGATGCGTTCACCGCTATCTTCCGCAACCAGCACCGGCTTTCCTCGCCACAGCACGATGTGCGAGGACGGCAACCGGGCGACGGCCATCGGCTGACCGTTCTCGGCAACCGGCCCATCGGGTATCTCGCTGTTATACAGGTTGACCGGATCGGCGGCATTGAGAATCACGATGGCCTCGTCAACGTCAGCGCTCACGCTACGCAGTTTCTCGACGGCTTCGGGCAGCGCAAACTGCACGCCTGGCAACCCGTTGACAAAATAACCACGGCGCACTTCGCCGCGCATCTCCATCAATTGCAACACCTGATAAAGCGTCGCCCAGTCAACAGTGCCCTCTTCGCCGCCCAGACATTCTTTGGTCACAATCCCATAGCGTTCGAGCAACACGCGCGCAACCCGGCTCGCACGATCTACGTCAGACAATAGCGGGCCCAGCACCGCGGTTCGGTGCACCAGCGACCAGCGTCCGGTCCATTTGGCTGAAGGCTTAGTCCCCTCCACGGCATCAGCGCCCGCGCGCAGGCGTTCGGTGACGCGCTTCTGTGCTTCGCGCATTTCAGTGCGCGATGGGCGTTGCCTATGGCCGCCGATGACCGTCGTCGCGGCCGTCTTGCCCAGCCGTTCTGCAAGTTCTGCCTGCAACGAACTGATGGGTGGTCGGGCATGCTCAGCGTCGGGCGCCCGATCGTCCGGTTGCACAGGGTGCCGCATAGCGAGCACGGCGTGGAGCGCATCAACCGTGTCATTGGTGATCAGCCCGGCCATCACCAGATCAGCCAGTGCTTCGTTGAGCGCTTCCGACTTATAGCCTGTCCCGGCCTGGATATCGGCATGGAAGGATGCTCCCTCGGTTTTGAGGAAATCGAGCACGCCCTGCGCCTGTGCACTCAAGCCATTGTCTCCTTCAACCGACTTTGCCACTGGTTCATCCAGGAAAAGACGCCCCTCGCCGCGCAGGATGAAACGGAGCTTGCCACGGCGTGGATCTTTGCCGCTCCCAACCCACACCACTTCGCCGCCCTGGCAAAGCGCATCGAGGTCGGCAGGGTTATAGTCAACGAGGCGGGAGGGCAGAATGTCACGCTCCCAGACCTGACTGGGCAGGGACAACCCGCGCAACTGCTTGACGACCTGGCGCAACCCATCACGACCCTGCAACCGCTCGGCAGGATGAACGTGCTGCCAGTGCGCCATGAAGTCGACATACGCGTTAAGCGATACCGGCTGGATCGCCTTGCGCAGCAGTGACAGCGTGCGATGATGGATTTGCTCAAGATTATGGCGATCCACATATTCATCATCATCGCCATCGTCGGCAACCGTGAACCGCCCATTCACCACCTCGCTGGCAGTAACCTCCTGTAGGGGCAATCCCTCGCGGTTGCCCGGTATGCGGCTGCCCGGTACCGTGAACCGCCCATTCACCACCTCGCTGGCAGTAACCTCCTGTAGGGGCAATCCCTCGCGGTTGCCCGGTATGCGGCTGCCTGGTATGCGGCTGCCCGGCACCGTGAACCGCCCTTTCACGACTTCGCGGGCGGTAACCAGCCGGAGCAGCGTTTCGTCAAGCCATGCCCGATCAAACGGATAACGCGCCCGCATTGCGTCACGGGTCAACGGGCCGTTTGTTCGCAATAGGCGCGCGAGCACCTGATAACCGCCTGGGCCGCCAAGGAGCTTGACGCCCTTCAGCTCGTTCACGTGATCCACTGGCATCCAGCGCAATACCGCGCCAGCCGGCGCGGGCAAGTCGATGCCGACCTCAGCGATGCGCCCCTGCTCCTTCAACTGAGTCAGCCAGGCGCTTGCCTGCCCCGGATCGACCACCCGTTGCTGCACCTCGCTGGCACCTAGGTCGCCCAGTTCCTGCAGGATGAGCGCCAGTTCCTCCGCGGTGCGCGCGCGATAGCCCTCCGCCGTGTGCTGCAATCGCGCGACAACATCGGTAATGGCCTCAGGCTTGAGCAGGTCGCGCAATTCAACGCCCTTGAGCACATCTTCGATGAGATCGCGGCGCAGTGACAGCGCCTGCAGTTGGCGTTCGGCTTTGGGCGCATCCCACTCATACATCTGGACGCTGATGAAGTGAAACAACAACCCGGCAGCCACAGGCGACGGCACAATCGTTTCAATGGGCACGACGCGGATATCGCCGCTTTGAATGCGTCCCAGCAACTGCTCCAGATGCGGCATATCCAGCACGTCGCGCAGACAGTCGCGATAAGTTTCAACCACAATTGGGAAGTCGGGGAACTGTCCGACCGCCACAAGCAACCCTTTGGCCTTGAGGCGTTGCAACCAGAACGGCGTGCGCTTTGCGCCGCGCGCTTTGGGTAATAACAGCGCCCGGGCAGCATTCATCCGGAAGTGCGCGCCGAACAACGCGGAGGATGGCAACTGATGCAGGATGCGTTCGCGCGCCTCCCCCGGCGTCATCTGCATAATCAGGTCGAGAGGGACATCGCGGTTTGTGCGCGGCATCTGCATCAGGATGCCATCGTCGTTGGTTTCGGTGTTGACCTCCACCCCATACCGCTCGCGAAATGCGTCGCTCAACGCCAGCGCCCATGCGCCATTGATCCGCCCGCCATACGGCGAGTGAATCACCAGGCGCGGCTCGCCAACGGCGTCTTGAAACGACTCCACCACGATGGTCGTGTCCGATGACATGACGCCCACGGCATCCAGCTGGCTGCTGACGTAGGCGATCAGGTTATTCGCCGAGTTCTCGTCCAGCGCATAGTCGTTGCGTAACCACGCGATCAGGTCAGCCCACTCGCCTGCGGAGGATTTGCCATCAGCGGCGGCAGCGCGCAACGCCTGGATATTCTCGGCAATCTCGCGCCGAAACCGGCCGATGCGCTCACCGAGTTGATAGGGTCGCCACGGGATGTCGCCGTTCCAGAATGGCATGCGTGGGACGACGCCGGTCGCGTCGCCGACGGTGATCCGGTCATTCGAGATATCGAGCACGCGCCACGTGTGGCTGCCGAGTAGAAACACATCGCCGACGCGCGTCTCGAAGATAAACTCCTCATCCAGGTCGCCCACCTTGGTTTGTCCGTCCGCAAGATAGACGCCATAAGCGCCGGTGTCGGGAATCGTGCCCGCGTTACTCATCGCAAGGTAACGCGACCCAGGCAAGGCCGCCAGCCGGTCGTTGACGCGATCCCACGAGATGCGGGCGCGCAGACTCGGCGGGCGCGCCATTTTGGCGTTTGCGAAGTCCTCCTGGTGACGCTGCTCGGTTGCCGGCGCATCGTACTTGCCCGCCAGCATGTCGAGAACGAGCCGGTAACTGTTTTCGTTCAGGTCCTCATACGAATAAGCCCCCCGCACAAGTTGAAACAGGTCCATGACCTTCCAGCTCTCGACGGAGACAGCTGCGACGATCTGCTGCGCCAGGATATCGAGCGGGTTACGCGGCGTGTAAGTGGGCTCGACATCACCGTCGAGCATCCCGCGCGCGATGGCGGCCGCCTCGGCCAAGTCTTCGCGAAATGTGGTGTAGATGCGCCCGTGGCTGCGCTGCCCAACCAGATGCCCCGACCGCCCAACACGTTGCAGTCCCTGCGAGACACTCTTGGGAGACTGTAGTTGCACTACCAGATCAACCGCGCCAATATCGATGCCCAGTTCGAGCGAACTCGTGCCAACCAGCGCTGGGAGCTTGCCGGCCTTGAGGTCCTCTTCCATCTCGCGGCGCGAGTCCTTCGACATGCTGCCGTGATGCGCGCGGATCGGGCCGCTCGCGCCAATCGCGAACAGCCCCTTGTCACGGCTGTGGCCGCCCGGGGCAAGCGCTTCAGTGCTGCCAGGCGGGATTTCTTCGGAGCGCTCCGCCTCGATCTGTGCGTTCAACCGATCCGCAGTGCGTTCAGCCAGTCGCCGGTTATTGCAAAAGACCAGCGTGCTCTGATGTTTCAATACATCCTGCAACACGCGTGGGATAATCGAGGGCCAGATCGCATCCGCCGGCAAGTCTTGGAAATCCTTCACTACTGTCACCACTTCGAGATCGAGCGGTTTCTTGTAGCCGGTGTTGACGAGTGTGACCGGGCGTGGGATAAACCCGTTCTCCTGTTGCATCTGCCCGCCGAGGAACCGCGCCACTTCCTCAAGCGGCTTCTGCGTGGCGGACAGGCCAATGCGCTGGATCGGGTGACCGGCGAGATGCTGTAACCGTTCCAGGCTGAGCGCCAGATGCACCCCGCGCTTATTGCCGCACAGCGTGTGAATTTCGTCAACGATCACACTGCGGACGCTGCGGAGCATATCGCGCGCCTTGGGGCTGGTCAGGATCAGATACAGCGACTCGGGCGTCGTGATCAAAATGTGCGGGGGGTGATGTGCCATATTCGCGCGCGCGCTCGCCGGCGTGTCGCCTGTCCGCACCGCGACATTAAGCGCCGGCAGTTTATGCCCCATGCGGGCGGCGGTTGACCGTATCCCTTCGAGCGGCACGCGCAGGTTTCGCTCGACATCATTGTTGAGCGCCTTCAGCGGGGAGATATAGAGCAGGCGCACACCCGGTTGCGCGTCCGCGTCCACGGGTTGCTCGGCCAGTTCACGATAGATTTCGTTGACGCCCCACAGAAACGCCGCCAGCGTCTTTCCAGACCCGGTTGGCGCGAGGATCAGCGTGTGCTCGCCGCGCTGGATCGGCGGCCAACCTTCGCGCTGTGGCGGCGTGGGCGCGCCGAGTGTCGTGTCAAACCACGCGCTAACGTATGGGGAAAACTGATCTAAAACCTGGTTCATTGCAGTTAATACGAGTTACGCGCGGCGATTTGCGCAAACCGTTACTTGGGTCTAAATTGGATGTCTAGAACTCATCATCATGAGCTAAGCAGTATTACTGCTTGGTGATCAAGAAGGCCTTCAGTGCACACCTATCAAACAATCATTGTACTTTGGGTACGCGTCACTAAATCAGAAGACAAGTAGAGACTTTGAGCTTCCCCCTGCCATTCAGATAGGGTAAAGTAAGAAATCACTAATAACAAGGAGAACTCTACCTGAAATTTAAGGTTCCAAGTGTCTTGACAAAGGGGGGCTATCATAAACCTTTACACGGGGGCGTTTCATTTGAGAACATATTTTCTACAGGAGTTAACAAGATGCCAGATTATTTGGAACACGCAGAGCCGTCTTCGCAAAAGTCAGCTACTGCTGGCATGGCATGGCAAACGAATTGTCAGCTCGGTGCGCAGCACGCTTGACCGCCGTTGAGGCGTACAGGCAGTCCGGCAAGGAAGTGAAAACGCACGTCGCCTCTGTTCGCTGGGATATGCGGCGCCGAGGCGCGCCGTTTCGTTTCGGCATGCTGTAAATTCCGCATGGGACTACGAGTCAATCGAAAGCCTGATGCTCGCTAATCCGAAGACCCCAAATCCTTCCACGTCCTCTGCCGAATGCGTTCCAATGCCTCGCTGGTCCACCCCATCCAATCGCGTAGAAATACGGCTGGCAGCAATACCTGCACTTGTCTGTGGAACCTGAATGTCGTGTCGTCCTGCACAGTCAAGTCCCGGTCATTGGTTACGAGGCACTGCACTTTCGCCTTGATAGCGGCTACCGCAATCGGCACGTCCGTCTCGTGGCGACACAGATCTATGTTGGCCGCCACTTCCACCGCCGATGGGCTATTGACCAATTCGTAACGGGTATCCGTGAGAAACTGCTCCAATGGTTCCATAAAGCCAGTAAATTTCCGACCGATGTTTTTCCTGGCTTCAGCAATAACCTGGGGAACCAGTATCATGTGAAAGTCGCCGTTCGCCGCGTGTCGCAATACCTCGTAAGACCAGCGCGGCCATACCAGGCCGGCAAAGAGGACATTGGCGTCCACTATTACTCGCAGGTCAGCTTGAAGACTTGCCATACATCTCTTGATAGACCTGCTGGCGGATTTGCTTCATCTCCTCTACTGCCTGCTCCTCCGTCAATCCCTGCCGTTCGGCTTCCGGGCCCAACGCCCGCACCGCCTGGTTAAGCGTGTGGGTCGCGGCCTCCTTGCTGATTCGTTCGTATTCCGCATACGACATCATGACAATTGCCGGCAGTCCACCCTTCTTTACCAGATAGTGCTTTTTGCTCAAAGCCACAGTTTGCACAATCTTCCCCAACCGCTTATGCAAGTCGGTGAGGTTAAACACGACCTCATTCTTTACTCGCGCCACGCCGTTTGCTCCCTGGATACGCAGTGTCCAACTATCACAGAGTATCCACTACTATAAACAAGTGGATACTAACACGCATTCATAACCACGTCACGCCACTTAGACAGAACCAATGAAAATAAAACGAGAATAAGATTGTCTGTCGGGATCGACTTTCAACACCAATATCAGTCACAAACGCCCCTGTGTAAACCTTTACACGTGGCGTTTCATTTGAGAACAAATTCAACAGGAGTATTAGAGATGCCAGAGTCGCAACCCGACTGAGGCTATTTTGATAGGGCATGCGGCTCCTTATGTGGGCAAACGCATAAATTAAGTAATAAGCTCACGCGGCAGATAATCGACCCCGTTCATATGCGTGATCGCGACGTTATCACCCTTAATGATAAAACGCGATACGGCGGTATTGTTCAAAGAGAACCAGCGCTATTCGGATTCAAGCAAGGTATTGCCCTGGATGTCTACAGCATCTGGGCGAGCAGTCTCGACGGGATGGTGTCTTTCGCAGGGACATAGCTCCGGGTTTTATCTCGGAGTTATTTACGCCAACAACCGGACCAGAATAGGGTAGTCCTTGATCAATACACCGCGGATGTGCGCGCTGCCATGGACGAACTCCATGTCTAGCTCCTGTTCCACGCCGTTGAGCGGGTCATAGGCGATGGCCTGGCGGCAGGGACCCGGCACAACCATATCCGCCGGCACGCCGCTGCAGGTATCGGCTGCCCGACCCGGCTGCCACAATGCCACCACTCGTTCGCCCGGCCGTTCCAGCGCGAACTGCTCCAGCTCGGCCGGACCTCCCTCTACCTGGGAGTCAAACACTGCCGGCTGGAGGTTTTCGAGGGCTGTGGCAAGATTTCGCAGCACGTAATAGGCCGCTTGCGGCTGCTGCGGTGAGATTGGATCGGCCGTGAAGGTGCGCCGCATTAAAGTCAGGTCCATCGCATAGTAGCTGTTGCCCCAGGTTTCGCAGAAAAAAGAGCCGCAGTCCCCGCCCGATGACCCAGATATGTTTGGCGGGCCTTGCAGCAAACTCGCAAATCAAATCGCGTTTTTCGGGGGTATCACCGCTCGGCCCGTCGAACACGGTCTCCCAGGTGCGCGCATCCCGGCTGATGCGGATGGTGAGTTCCGCGGGCATAGCCATGCCGACCTCAACCGCACCGGTATCCAACGGCATGCTGGACATGTCTGTGGACCGGGCTGGGCCTGGGACCCGCTTGCGCAGGACGATGCGGCACAGGTCACGTTCAACTGGCAGGTCCAGCCGGATCCAAACCGGCTCGACGTCCGGCTGCGGTAGCGATTTGCTCAACCACCTCTACGGACGCTGAAAACGCGGACGGTCGCGCAGGAACTCCAGGCCGGGGCGCAGCTGACCGTTACGGGTGAACCAGGCATGGAAGCCCTGCCCGTCAATGCCATTGCCATCGTAACGATCGCGGCGGGTGGAAATGGCCCGGCCTTCGCGCATGCCCCACCCCATCCAGCCGTAGCCAGCGTCTTCCATCATTGAGATGGTCCAGCGGGCGCAGGCGGCCCGCTTCTCGTCATCGAGGCAGCCGGGAACCGTCTCATTGGAGAGCATCGGCTTGGTATGTCGCTTTTGAACGGTAGCACACACAACTAGCATCTGGCGCAGTTCCTCAGGTGTCCGGCCGTAAGGATGGCAACACAACACATCGCAAAGCGGGGCAAAAATATCCATATTGTCACCGGTCTGGTGTGTGCCAATGGTGATCGGCTGCTGTGCGCCGGCTCGACGAACCGTTTCGGCCACCCGGTTGAGCCAGTGCAGCTCGCGCGCCGCCATTGGATCGTCCAGTCGGCAGGTAGCCGGCTCGTTGCACAGATCCCAGGTGAGGATGCGCTGATTTGCAATCAAAGGTTCCACCAGGGTTCGGACATACTCAAGCCGCGGTTCGATATTGCGACACAAATCCTCGTTGTACGTTCCCCCATAATCGTAATCCAAGTCATGCCAGCGATTGAACAGGCACGGCATGACCAGGAGGTCGAGCTCGCCCAGGGCGGTGACCGCGTCCATAAACGCGGCCTGGACGCGGTCAGGGTCAGCCATCCAGGCGGTAAACTCAATCCACAAGCGAATGCAGTTGGCGTGGGCGTGTGTGGCCAGGACCGCTTCCTCGCGGAAGCGGCTGCCGTCGTAGTCCCACCATGCTTGTTCGATGCGGGCGCCCCATGAGGGGATCATATTGAAGCCACGCAGCCAGCGGTAGTCGGCGTAACGATGGATCATAAAGAACCTCCAGAGAGATGATTTGCAATCCTAAAGGCTTGAGTTTAGAGCGCACCCCATCGTCACAAGTGACGCAAACCGGTGTGCTGAGAAAAGACAAGTCAGATGATAGCGCAAATGGGCGCCTACGTGACCCACTTGAGAAGGTTCAAAAGTTCTTCATTGCTGTTATTTTTGCCAAACCAACAGAATTGTCTGGAAATGAAAAGAGACCAATTAACTATATGTTAATTGGTCTCAATCACCTGCTCATGAGCCGCCTGGGACTTGAACCCGGAACCAATTGATTAAGAGTCAACTGCTCTACCATTGAGCTATCCAGCCAGACAGCGGGACGTGAATGAGTGCAAGACGCGGACGGGATTTCAAGAGCAAATGCACTTTAATCGGCAGAGAGTTTCCCGGCAGGACGATGCAAGTGTTCGGAGTGGCCAGACCGGGTCTCGAACCCGGAACCAATTGATTAAAAGTCAAC
>CAIXPS010000214.1 GCA_903921365.1 uncultured bacterium
AATAAGTTGGCAATGATTTCGCTAAAAGGTAGCCATTTTATTACTGATGATAAACTGGTGGCTGGCAATGTTTACTACCGGATGAGCAATGCTAATAGCTTCAATAGCAATGCGCAGGCGAAAACTGACAATGACGGGAATGTGATACTTGATCCTAACAGCGGGATACCGCTTACAAGCGCAACTAATGTGACCTCCAAAACGAATCAGGATGGATTTGGCGGTACGCTCCAATTCAGCTTGCTTAATGATCTTATGAGTCATAAAAATCAGTTTACTGTAGGGGGTTCAGCTGATTTTGGACGCGTGACTTATAGTCAAGATAGCGTTCAAGCCACGTTAGTCAATAATCAAACGATCACTGATCAAGGAAACATTTCACTAGGTAGCGTCAGGTTGAGTACAAGATCAGATTATTACGGTCTATATGCTACCGATAATTTTTCATTCAACGATCAATTGAACATAACATTATCTGGGCGATATAACATAGCCAAGGTAAATTTATCCGGCGGTTCTGATCCTGACGGTTCAGAATTTATTCCAGGTATTCTGGATGGCAATCACGAATACAAACGATTCAATCCCGCGATAGGCTTTAACTATAACCCTTCGAAAAGTCTTGGCTTTTACGCTGGCTATAATGAAGGCATGAGGGCGCCAACTCCTGTTGAGCTTTCTTGTGCGGACGCTACAAGACCATGTTCACTGCCGACGGGCTTTAATTCTGATCCAGACTTACATATGATTGTGGCTAAGACTTGGGAAGGCGGCGTACGCGGTAAACTTTCCCAAAATGTGAATTGGAATGCAGGCCTCTACAATACAGATACCAGCAATGATATTCAGTTCATAGCAAGTTCTTCTACCGGGGTAACTGGGTACTTCCAGAACGTTGGCGAAACCCAACGTAGAGGGCTTGAACTAGGGCTCAATGGTAAATTTGATGCATTGACCTTAGCTGTCAATTATGGCTTTGTTGATGCGACCTATCAATCTGATTTTACAGTGGGCTCTGGATCCAATAGCCAAAATATAGGTGGGAATATCAATGTATCCAAGGGCAATAGAATTCCTGGCATTGCAAGACAGACTCTCAAAATAAGGGCCGCATATGACGTTACTCCGGCTTGGAATGTTGGCAGTAACCTTATCGTTACAAGTGGACAATTTGCCCATGGTGACGAAAATAACCAAGATGTAAATGGCATGATTCCAGGCTATGCAGTACTTAACCTAGATACACACTATGCTATTAATCAAACTTGGAAAGTCTTTGCTAAGCTCAACAATGTATTTGATAAAGACTATGCTACTTTCGGTCAAGTCGGTCAGAATATCTATAGCGGTGCGGATGAACAATTTAGAACTCCTTCTGCTCCGAGAGCTGGCTGGGTAGGTGTAACCTATGAGTTTGGTACGAATTCTGCACATAAACCAGATGTTGATTGATGAAGTAACTTTGTAATTATGCAAGCACGCAAAATTGACGGAAATGGAGTTATTGATCAAGTTTTGCGTGTTCTGTTAGTTGAGGATGAGGCGCTGTTTGCACGCGCTGTCAAAAAATTCCTAGAGCAGTCTGGCTATAAATGTGAATGGGCTACAGGCATTTCTGAAGCCCGTTCCTTAATAGATAGTCGCCTCTGATTAACTCACAACCATATGATTTTGTTAGGTAATAGATAATATTTGATGGTGTAAATTTGCCAGAAATGCGATAATAATGCTTTGATTTCTTGCAAATTTCAAGGTGTTTTATGGGCCCTAAACGTCAGCCTCCAGCCTCTGGTGAATTATTTCAGCAAGCACTCACCGAGCTGATCAATCTGGAACATCCATTAGTCAAACTCGCTGCACTGATAGACTGGGAAGTCTTTCAAACGCAATGGGCTGGGTTCTTCCCCTCAAAGACAGGACGTCCAGCCACACCACCCCGACTAATTGCAGGCTTACTGTATCTGCAACACACTTTTGCCTTGTCTGACGAAGCCCTGATCTGGAGTTGGGTAGAGAATCCTTACTGGCAACACTTTTGCGGTGAGCTCTATTTCCAGCATGAGCCGCCGATTGACCCCTCCTCACTCACCCGTTGGCGTCAGCGTATCGGCGAAGCTGGTGTTGAGCGTTTGCTCAGTGAAAGCATCGACGCTGCGCGTCGAGGCAAGGTAGTGAAAGCCAAGAGTTTTGATCAGGTGATCGTGGATACGACCGTCATGGAAAAAGCCATTGCCTTTCCAACGGACAGTCAGTTGCTAGAGAAAGGCCGCCAACACCTAGTCAGATTGGCCGCATCACTCGGCATCGCATTACGGCAGAACTACAACCGAGAAGCGCCAAGACTAGCCACACAAGTGGCCCGCTACGCCCATGCTAGGCAATACCGCAGAATGCGGGCTGTGCTTAAAACACAGCGTACGATTCTAGGACGGGTGTGGCGTGATATGCAACGAAAGCTCAATGGTGATCAACGCCATCTAGAAGTGGTCAAAGCCACTTTGACCAAAGTGCAACGCCTACTCACACAGCAGCGCACCGACAAAAACAAGCTCTACAGCCTGCATGCCCCTGAAGTCGAATGCATTGCCAAAGGCAAAGTTCGTCAACCTTACGAGTTTGGCGTGAAAGTCAGTATTGCGACCACGCACAAGGAAGGCTTGGTCGTGGGCATTAAAAGTATGCCGGGCAACCCGTATGATGGGCATACCTTACCCTCGGCAGTTGAGCAGATGACCATGCTGACCCATCAAACCCCTAAAGCCGTATTTGTAGACAAGGGCTACCGAGGTATCGTAATTCCTGGTGTCACAATTTGGCGCAGTGGGCAGAGACGTGGGGTAACACCGAGCATTAAAAAAGCCATTCACCGCCGAAGTGCCATAGAGCCGACGATTGGGCATATGAAGAACGATGGAAGACTCGGTAGAAATTGGTTAAAAGGCGAATTAGGCGATGCGTTACATGCCATGCTGTGTGGAGCTGGTCACAACTTGCGGATGATTCTGAGAGCCATCCGGCTTTTTTACGGCCATGACTTTACTCATCCACTGCAACTCCTTGTCGATGCAATACATCAGCAACTAAATAATGCCCAGTTCAATCAGTTAAAAACCGCTTGAACTGGGTTGTTCAGAGGCGACTAGATAGATTCTCACCTGATATTCTTTTGCTTGACGTGAGCTTACCCGATGGTAGTGGGATGGATTTATTGACGGAACTTAGCAATATGTCCGTAGCAGTGATCTTTATGACGTCATACTCTGACGCTGATGATGTGGCTATAGCCGCAAAATACGGTGTCACCAATTTCCTGCAAAAACCCATTGATCTTAATATATTGCTGAATGCTGTAAAAATGCGGAGCATTTAACTATGCTCAAACATAATCTAGATATACAACCAAATGGTTGTCAACGGTGAAATGTTACACAAAATTTAATCATTTATGCAATCTGACTCACGCCGCTTATCAATACTATCAGCAGGGGAAATCGATGATTTATATCAACTCCCTCAATTTACTGAAAATGATCGTCATCTGTATTTTGATTTAAGCGCAGAAGAATGCAAAGCGGTACAAAGCATCCACACCTTCTCTG
>CAIXPS010000215.1 GCA_903921365.1 uncultured bacterium
AGCCGACGTCGGGAAACAATAAATGCCCGGAGAAAGCGTCATTCCTGACAGGCTCTGGTCGGCGCTAAAAGTGACAGTACACAATGTATTCGGAGCCGCGCTAAGGGCAAGAAATGCAGCGGTGGCATCAGCCTGTGCCAGACCCGCGTGCACGTCAGCGTCGTGGATAGCGCCGGGAGCACCGATAGTCCCCGGGGGAAAACCGCCGACGTGCGGTGCTATACCGATACTGGGGCTAACTCCCAGATCACCGCTGACGGTGGTTGGGCCAGTATTGGTCACGATTGAACCGGCAAGCACCAGATAACTTTCCGCTGCGCCCAGCGTTGGCGAGGTGGCCGCAGGAGCGGCAGCGGAGGGTAGCACAACAAGCGAGACAATGACGATTACAGCGACAAGTCGAGGGAGACTATACATGCGTGACATTGGCCGCCTCCTTTTTTGATTTGGCTGATCGGCGGATGACAACTATCAGGAGTGCTAACACTCCTGCCAGCAACGCTCCCGCCTGGAATAAAGCGATATTTGTATTTCCACTCGGCTCACTCACCTGTCCGCCAGTGACCGGCATCTCCGGCGTTCCAAGAAGCAGAATAGAGGTTGTGGTCAGCGGATGTGTTGTAACAGTCGTTGGAACGGGCGTTGGGGTCGCCGGCGGACCTGCCTTCGGACCTGCATTCGGACCTGCCTTCGGACCTGTAGTCGTAGCAGTCGCTGGAACGGGCGTTGGGGTCGCTGGCACAGACGTGGCGGTTGGCGGGGCTTGTGTGGGTGGGATGGATGTGGCCGTGGACGCTACGGTTGTTAGGACGGGCGTGTCAGTTGGCAGAAAACCGGCTGACACTGGCGCGACCTGTCGTGTCCAAGCCATGGCCACTATAGCAAATATCAGTAAAATGCCGACAATGCTTGTAGCGATTCGTTTAGTTGTCATTGATAACCTCCAATGTTTTTGCGATTTGCTCGTCTAGTATTTCCTGACCGCGGCAAATATAAGTAACATGATTGAATGCTACGGCAGGCGCTGCAATTCAGCATCGCCAGATTGGTGGATATGCTGTTCCGCTGGTTGGGGGATATCTCACAGCAAGTTAAATCGGAATTAGCCGATCCTGGTGCTACGCACCGTGCGATTGCTGCCATCCGGCATCTGTTCGCTGACCGTGCGCAAGGTTGTGCTCGAACTGGAACGTTGTGCAACTATTTCGAACACAGTCACGAGGACCAGGAAGAACAGCGCATAAATAGTCATGGCAATGAGAGTCGTTATTTCCAGAGTCGTGCCATTGGATATGAGCGTCGCAACCATTCCCGCGAACGGCGCGATAAATACTCCAGACATGTCATAAATCAGGGAGCCAAAGGCGCTATCTGGATTGGCTGAAATCATCTTTAGAAAAAAGCGCACTCCTAACAATATCTCCACGACGCCTAGAATAGCCCACGCGATCCACATGACCTGAAAGACCCTGTTCCGTCGCTCTGCGGCGGCATCACGCGTCACTTGTATCGTAGATGCATAACCGGATTGCTGAATGCTCATTGTTTCTTCACTGCGATCTACAGCAAGTGGACTGTCTTGTTGAATAATAGACATAACATCTCCATGCGGTTACGGAAAAACCACCAAACCGTGCCTCTCTCGGAGCCACACGATCACGGGTTCATCGTAGCGCCTTTACAGCCCGGGGTATCGGCTAACCGGTGAGTCTGACTCTCCACTGATCGGGGGAGATTCCGGTAGCGCCGGGATGTCTTGGCGCCCCCAGACCCCATTCAGCGCTTTATCGTCACTTGTTACTACTTTGCGCGCCGGCGCAACACGAAGCCGCCCACAACGGCTCCGCCGCTCACGATGGCTATGCCGGCCACGACCAGCATTAATGCGCCAGGCGACTGTGATTCAGGCGTCGCCCCAGAGGTTGCCGCGACCAGCTTGTCCGGCGCCAGTGTGAGGACGATCGTCGTCGGTGATGGCTCGGGTGTTGGCGTATTGGTCGGTAGCGGCGTGGGGCTGGTGGTCATGGTTACGGTGGGTTCGAATTCCCTCGCGGCGACGAATGCGACCGGAGTGTCGAACGGCGGAGTTGCGGTGGGCGCATCGGTGGGGGGTGACGTGGTTGGCTCTGGTTTTGATGTCACCGCAGGTGTGGCAGGCGCCGTTGTGCGCGCCGTAGCAGCCGCGGGTGCAGATGTTGCTGTTAGCACAGCGGGCGCGAGCGCAGGCGGCGCCGGCGCAACCCCCTGCTTAAACGCACCCGCCAGTTCGCGCGTCAGGTCCAGGTACGCGTTGCCGTAGCCCTTGCTCGGCTCGATCTGCGACCCCTCCATCCACTCGTTAAACGAGGTGATGATTAACATGTCTGGATTGCTGGCAGCCGCGCCATTAAACGAGTTGCGATAGAACTGCCCGCCGGCGCGATCCTTGGCATAGGCCCCGCCACGACCGGGCACGCGTGTGTCGTCCCAACCGGGCATCGCCGTCGCCACCCACACTTTGCCAAGACCGTGCGTCAGCCCAGCGAACTTGCTGGCGGTAGCAGCAAAGTTCTCGCTCCATGCCACGTTGTACAGGTGCAGTCCATCGAAGACGTTCAGCCATTGCGTCGTCACACCCTCCGCGATCCAGATCGATGCATGGTTCGGGTCGGCCTGCGCCCGTATACCGGACCACTGATCCGGCGTGAACCGATTATTGGCCCAGAAGAAGATCACCGGCTTCCCGCCGTAACGCAAATAAGCCGGGTGCGCGCCCAAAGTGCCGATGGCGTACTTGAGCGCGTTGATCACCGCGCCAGTGTCGCCAAAGAATGGACTGAAGGTCTCGAAATCCACAGCGGCCTTGAAGCCGCGCGCGTTCGCGATGTCGAGCAGTTGCAGGAAGTTTGACTGGGTCTGGTTGTTTACGCCGCCATCAGGGCCGTACCATGATGCGACGAAGCCATCGATGCCGGCGCCGCGCGCCTGATCGACGTGCCGCGCGATGGCGGCGGGATCGGTGGAGTTGTAAGGTTGCGCAGCCGCGTCAGAGGTTTTGCCGCTGCTCCACAGGTCTGCCGAATACCACGTGTAATAGAACGCCAGCACCACGCGTTGCGGGGATTGTGCAGAGACCGACTGGCGCGGTGATGTGATCCCTGTGGTCAGTGCAACCGCGCAAATCAGCAATGCCAGCGCGAGTGCGCGCGCATGTTTCGTCATCACATTACCATTGTAACCATACCCCTTCGACCGCTTTTACCGCGGCGACAAATCGCGCGCGCGGATCAGCGGTGACACGGGACTGGGTCTGGCCATCGCCCGAAGCCTGGTGGAGGCGATGGGTGGGCAGATAGGCGTCGACAGCACACCCGGCCAGGGTAGCAGGTTCTGGTTTACTTTGCCCATAGCGCAAAACCCGAACCGGTAGGAAACACGTTTGCCACGCTGGCCGGACTCCCTGCGCGCGACGCGCGTTTAGATAAAGATGACCTGAGCGCCTTCGGTCATGTCCATGAAGTCACCAGCGGTCACGATGTCGATCACGCCGTCAACGAAGTCTTCCTTCTTCAACCCGAACATGTCCACCGACATCTTGCAGGCGTACAGCTTCGCGCCGCCGTCGACCATCATCTGCAGGTACTCGCCGATTGGCGGAACCCCAAGGGTCTTCATCTTGTCCTTCATCAGCTTGGTGGCGAAGGCGGTCATGCCGGGCAGCATCCCCATGATATTCGGGATGCCGGCGTTGTCCGCGCCCTTGATGCCCATCATGCTCATCTTCATCGCGGTATTAGCAAGCGGCGCCACTTCCAGGTGATCCTGGCGCGTCTTGCGGATCATGTCCATGCCCCAGAAGGTGAAGAAGATGGTGACGTCGATACCGTTGCCGAGTGCGGCCCAGCCCATCACAAGCGCCGGATACGCCATGTCGAGATCGCCCTTCGAGCAGATAAATGCCACTTTGCGTGTTTGTTCTGTCATGATTGTTGCTCCTGTTGATCTGTATTGTGACTAAACGCAGCCCTCGGGCTTGCCCAGGCCGCTGATGTGCGCTACTTTCTTCGCTGGCCCCTTGGGGAACAAGGCGAACATTTCCTTCGTCGTCACGCCCGCGCCGGATGTGATCTGGCGCAGTGTGGGGGCTTTGCCGCTGGTCATACCTTCCTTGCGGCAGAACTCGATCACCTTCCAATGCGCGGCAGTCAGCTCTGCGATGCCGTCTTCCTTCGCGATTTCAGCGGCGATCTCTTTTGTCCATTCGGCGGGGTTCGTCATGAATCCCTCTTCGTTCACCTGCACGATCTTTGTCGCAATTGTCTTCGTAGCCATTTTTCCCTAATCTCCAATCTCAAGTTTTTAGTCTCTAGTCTTTTTCTTCTGCTTGAGCGCCAACAGTGCGCAACATGCGCATCGTCAAACCGAGCCCGCGTCGCACGTTCGGATCACGCATTTGTCCCAGCAGGGCGCGATACGAGATGTCAACGGGCGCTTCGGTTTCCTTCTCTACGTCGATAACGGCTTTGTTGAGGAAAGTCATCACTTCAGGCTGAGTCATCTGCTTGATGGTGCGCAGGATCAGCACGACGTTATCGCCCAATTGTGCAATATCGTCCTCGCTAAACGAGGTGACGATGTTGTCCATGATCTTCATCCCGCCGCGCGCGAAGGCGAAATAGCCCTTGTGGTCGGCGACATCCATCATGTTTTCGGCCTTGTTAAAGAGCTCCTTGCTCATCGGGCCAAGGACATCCAGCAGGTCCTTGATGCCGTCGATCTGGTCAAGCATCTGCTCGATAAACGGCGTCGCGCGCGCCAGCTTCTTCACCAGCCGGAGGAGATCCCTCAAATCCACAAAGTCCTGTATCTCCTGCAATTGCTCGGTCGCAAGCCGCATCGCATCATTTGCGATCGGCATGACGTCGCGCAACAGTTCAGAGCGTTCTTCGCGCGCGCGCTCGGCGGCCTGCGCCTGTTGCGCCAGATACGCCACCTGCTCCGTCAACGCGTCGATCTTCTGGTTCAGTTCCTTTATTTCCTGTTCCATAGATGCACCTACTTGACCCACTTGCCAGCCATGCTCATCAAAGCAGGCAACGGCAATTCTTGTCCTTTCAGCAGGATATTCCAATACATCCACCGGAACATGAGTTTTCCCCAGTGATTGGCTTCCGACTCTTGCAACAGCGTGAACGGCCCCACACCTGGGAGGGGATAGCGACCGGGCAGCGGTTCCTGGGTGTAGTTGAAGTCGATCAACACGCCCTTGCCATAGCCGGACTCGATAAAGCAGTTGGCGTGGCCGTCAAAAACCGGCAACAACTCCAGACCTTCACTGTAGCGAACGAAGTTCTCGCCGAAAGTGTCCACGGCAAAGTGCGCTACGGAACCGGCTTTGGAAGTGGGAACGCCCGCTGCGTCACCCAGAACAAAGATATTGGCAAATTTGTTCGACAGGAAGGTGTTCTTGTTGACCGGGATATAGTTCAACTCGTCGCCCAGACCGGACTTGGCGACGACAGGGGCGCCCATGTTCAGCGGAACGCTGACCAGCAGGTCGTAGGGGATTTCCTGCTCATCGAACGCGACGAGCTTTTTCGCATCCGGGTCGACGTGCTCCACCAGAAAATCCGGAACCACCTTTATGTTCTTCTGACCCAGGATGTCGCCCAGCAATCTGGAAGCGATGGGCTTGGTGAAAGCGCCGGACAAAGGCGTGGCGTAAATCAGTTCGACCTTGTCACGCATCCCGCGCTCATGGAAGTACCAGTCGGCCAGCATGAGAAATTCGAGCGGCGCCACGGGGCACTTGATCGGGTTATCGACGACGTTGACGACCAGTCGCCCGCCTTCCCAGGTCTTGAACTTCTTGTGAAGCGCCTGCGCGCCTTCGAAGGAATAGAACGTATGAATCGACTGCCCCCACTCGTGTTCACCCAGTCCAGGAGTGAGTTCCGGGTGGATGTCGGCGCCCGTAGCGATGACAAGGAAGTCGTAATCCAACAGGCGGCCATCGGATAGCTTCACGCGATTGTGATCGGGCTCGATTACTTCGATGGGCGACATGATCAGATCAACGCCATACGGCATGAAATACCGTTTGGGCTTCACAACGTCGTTTTTCGTGTAGACCCCAAATGGGATAAACAGAAAGCCGGGTTGGTAGTAGTGAGTCTCAGTTTGATCGACGATGGTGATCTTCCACTCGTCCTTGTCGAGCAAACGGTTCAGCTTGTTAGCAACCATAGTGCCGGCAGTTCCGGCGCCGAGAATCAGCAGTTTCTTCATCGTGTACTCCTTGTCTGTGTTACGTGAGACTGGCTCATATGCCAGCAGATTTCATCCAACGGTTTTTTATCAGCGCAACTATCGTCACCTGGTGACGTTCATAAGATCGTCAGTGCCGCGATGGCCTGCAATCGCCCGCACAGTTCATTGCGGTCGCCAGCGATGTGCGAGAAAATGTCGGCGATGCGTTGCACCGACCGCAGAGCGCGTTCCTGGCCTGCCCTATCCATGCGATAGACATTGCCCACATTCGACTGCACCGTGCTCAGGCTCTGCCCAAACGTTTCAGCAAGATGGGACAACTGCACCGGCGCCGGCGGCCATGCGTCCGGGGCAATTCCGCCGATGACGACCATGCCCTTCAACGTGCTCTCCAAGCGGATCAACCCGCGAGCGCAGAGCAATCCCATCTCGCTGGACGCAAAGCGAGGCGCGAGTGCCGGGTCTGCCGCCAGATCCTGCCAGGTGCGCAAACAATGCGCCACCGCCTGCGGATCCTGCGTGAGCGCGGTGTAAAAGCCGCACGGGTTGCTCAGCCGGGTTACAGGGTTGCCTTGCATATCGGTGACAACCATCATCACGCCCAGAATATCGGCAAAGGCGTCCTGGATGAGTTGCACACAGGTCAGCGGCAGCACAGTGCGCAATTCGGGTTGCGTCGTGAGGCGTTCTGATTGCGCTGCAGGCGTTTGGTCAAGCGCGGTCTGACCGGGCACATCTTCAGCACTCTGGGGCGACTGCGCGGACTGTGTCTGTAACCAGCGCTCGATCTCAGGTCGTGAGAAGCGCCACTGTTTACCAACGCGGATGGCGGGCAACCGTCCGTTATCCACCATGCGATAGATGGTAGTGCGATCTACCTGGAGCATCTCTTGAACCTGGTGAGTTGTCAGTAGATCATTCATCTTGTGTTTATGCCTTACTTGTGAAAAATATCACACTTAAATGCATCTCACAAGTGAAGAAAGTAATACATCACACTATGACATGGCTGTCATGATGCATTTGATGCACGCGAAGGCATTCCTGGGGAATACGATGCATGAAGTTCGTCCGGAGTCTTGACGAATCGCTCCGCATCAGCTTTGTGATGAGCGGATTCCACCACGAAAGCACTTCTGCTGCGGTAATCCGCTCATTCGAGGACAGCAAACCTCGCTTACATCATCATAGTGTGAGTGGTAGATACACCTGATTTGCGACGGACATCGCCGTGAAGTCCTGATGCAGTCTATGCCGGTTGTGAAGTCCCGTTCAGGAATTACGCCGGCAAGCGGGATACTCCGGATAGGTGGGCTGAATCGAAGAGCGCCGCGAGAAGTACAGCCTCAGCGTCGATCATCTGCCAAACGGCGTGGAGGTATATCTCGTCACCCGCTATCAGGACGTGCAGGCGGGACTGAAAGATGCGCGGCTCGTCAAGGATATTCACAACGCGCGCCAACCAGGTATCCTCGAAAAGCTCGGTATCGACCTGGGCATCAGCAACATGCTGC
>CAIXPS010000216.1 GCA_903921365.1 uncultured bacterium
GGCTGGACAATCACGCAAGCCTGCTTCTCCAGCACCTCGCGGAAGCCCCACTTGGTAAACAGGCGCTCACCCGTGGCAATCGGAAAGGTTGTGATGCGCGCAATCGTCACCAGCGTGTCTACGTTCTGCGCCTGGCAAGGCTCCTCGACAAAGAATGGGTGGTACGGCTCCAGTTCGCGACAGAGCGGAATGGCCATGGCCGGGCTGATCCGCCCGTGGAAGTCGACGGCAATGTCAATCCCATTGCCCACGGCCTGCCGCAAAGACGCGAAGCGCTCGACAAACTCGGTGATCTTGCCGTATGAGTCGACGATGTTCCAGACGCCGCCCGGGCCGGTCTTTAAGGCAGTGAACCCGCGCGCAATCGCTGCTTTGGCTGATGCGTTGTTCTCCTCAATCGTGCTTCCGCCGAAGTGCCCGTATACCCTGATGCGGTCGCGCGTGTTGCCGCCAAGCAGTTGCCACACGGGCACGCCCAGCCACTTGCCGGTGATGTCCCATAGCGCCTGCTCAACGCCGCTCAACGCGCTGGTCAGCACCGGGCCGCCGCGATAAAAGGCGTCGCGGTAGATAGCCTGCCAGTGGTGCTCAATGCGCCGCGGGTCCTGACCGATCAGGTAGCGCCCGATCTCTTCAACGGCGGTCTCGGTTGTCAGGGTGCGCCCCTCGACAATCGGTTCGCCCAGCCCGACGATGCCCTCATCGGTGTGAATCTTCAGGAACAGCCAGCGCGGCTTGACGTGAATGGTTTCGAGCCTCGTTATCTTCATGTTGTTTTCTCCGTTGTTTAAATTCCCGGAATTTTGCTTGCGGATTCCAGGAACCTCCAATCTCCTTCCTACAGCGGTATATTCCCGTGCTTCTTCGGCGGGTTTGTGTCGCGTTTGTTGCGCAGCATCTCCACCGCGTTGATCAGGCGCGGGCGCGTCTCGCTCGGTTCAATGATGTCATCGATATGCCCGTTCGCGGCCGCCACAAAGGGGTTGGCAAAATCTTCCTTGTACTGGTTGATCAGCTCGATGCGACGCGCTTCGGGGTCCGTCGCGGCGGCCAGTTCGCGCCGGTAGATGATCTTTACTGCGCCATCCGGGCCCATGACAGCCAGCTCCGCCGTGGGCCAGGCGAATACCAGGTCCCCACGGGTGCTGCGCGGGCTCATCACACAGAATGCGCCGCCATAAGCCTTGCGCGTGATGACATTGATCTTCGGGACGGTGGCTTCGCAATAGGCGTACAACAGCTTCGCCCCGGCGCGGATGATGCCGCCATGTTCCTGGCCGACGCCGGGCATGAAGCCGGGCACATCCTCGAACGTGATGATCGGGATGTTGAAGCTGTCGCAGAAGCGCACAAAGCGCGCAGCCTTTTCGCTGGCGTTGATATCGAGCACGCCGGCTAGAATCTGCGGCTGGTTCGCAACGATCCCGACTGAATGCCCGCCCATATGCGCGAAGCCGACGATGATGTTGGCGGCGAAGTGCTCATGAATTTCAAAGAAGCGCCCGTCGTCCACGATGCTGCGGATGATCTGCTTAACGTCGTACGGCTTGTTCGGATTGTCGGGGATGATCGTGTCGAGCAACGCGTCAGTACGGAGGGGGTCGTCGCGGGTCTTAGTAAAGGGCGGCTCCTCCATGTTGTTCGACGGCAGGTAGTTAAGCAGCATGCGCAACAGGTACAGGCAGTCGCCCTCGCTCTCCGCGGCCACATGCGCAACGCCGCTGACACTGTTGTGCACCAGCGCGCCGCCCAGTTCCTCAAAAGTCACATCCTCGTGCGTTACGGCCTTGACCACATCGGGGCCAGTCACGAACATATAGCTGGTGCCTTTTACCATGAAGATGAAATCGGTGAGCGCGGGTGAATACACCGCGCCCCCGGCGCAGGGGCCCATGATGATGCTGATCTGCGGGATCACCCCGCTAGCCATTGTGTTGCGCAGGAAAATGTCCGAGTAGCCCACCAGCGACAGCATCCCTTCCTGGATGCGCGCGCCACCTGAGTCATTGATGCCGATGATCGGCGCCCCGTTCTTCAGCGCCATCTCCTGCACCTTCACGATCTTTGCCGCATGCGCCTGCCCAAGGCTGCCCCCCACGACGGTAAAATCCTGGGAGTATATGTAGATGAGGCGCCCATCGATCGTGCCCCAGCCGGTGACGACGCCATCGCTGAGTAGAGCCTGTTTATCATTCACGCCTGCGCCGCGGTTAGTGACAAACGCGTCAATCTCGCGGAACGAGCCCTTGTCGAGCAATACCTCGATGCGCTCGCGAGCAGTCAGTCGGCCTTTAGCATGTTGCGCTGCGATCTTCTCTGCGCCGCCGCCGAGTTGTGTTCTGGCGCGCAACTGGCGCAGGCGCTGAATTCGCGGGTCTGTTGGTTGGTCTTGCATGGTGCGTATTGTATGTGGAGAATCTCTAATCTCCAATCTCTCTTTTCTTCAGCCACTCCAGGTAGCCTTTGGCGTCCGCGAACAGTCTGCGCGTGCCGGGCCAGGCCAGCGTGCCGGCAACGATGCTCAGGAAGACCAGGGTGAGGATCAGGCGAAACCCGGTGGTTGCCAGCGCCTCGCTGGAACGACCAAACGCCAGCCGGTTCAGCCACAGGTTGACCTCGTATGCGACGCTGACTGCAATGGTGAACTTCGGCGCCCACGGGTTCAGGCGTGAGACGCCAAACAGACACGCCGCAAAGGCCATGACCCAGAAGGCGCTGGTGACTGCGAGATACACCGGCGAGAGCGACGTGGGGAGGTTGGGCAGGTCGGTGGCCTGTTTTATCGACAGACCGGTGCGCGCCAGGTTTTCGGCAAACACGAGAAGGAGCACCGACAATAATAAGAGTGTGAACCGCGTGTGCGCCAGTTTCTGCTCCAAATCAGGCCTCCGTCAGCGCCTGGACGCGTTCCGCAATGATTGGCGCCCAGGCCGGCCCGTACATGCCAGCGCCGAGTGCATAGACAACAGCGCCAGCGCCAGCGAGTCTGCCGGTCAGGGGTGCGTTGTCAGCGGTGATCGAAGTCACGCCGTAACGCCACTCCTCCGTGTGAGCGGCCAGTTCAGGCGCATGCGTGTGCAGGAAGGCGGCGATGTCGACAGCTGGGTCGCGCTGGGGATCAGCGCTGCGCGCAAAAATGCGCAGGCGCCAGTCGCGCGTCTGGGCCATGACCAGCCGACCATCGTCGATGATTAGCGGCATCGGGATCGCCTGCAACACGCGCTCCAGAAGTTGCTGGTCGCGGTCGAGTGGTTTGGATGACCAGGTGACGCCGCGCACCAGGTGAATAGCATCGCCCAGATACGGCGACAAGAGACCGGCATAGGCGTTCGTCGCCAGGACGATGGCATTGGCTTGCACTGTGTAACCCGCCGCAAGCGCTCTTAGCCTGCCGTTGCTCGCATCCAGTGTCTGGATCTCAATGTCCTCGTGCACCGTGATGTTGGGGTGCTGCAACAGGCGAACCGTGAGGACTTCCAGATCGATCAGCACGCTATTGTGCGCCACCATCCCGCCGTTGAACCCCGCCGGCACAGCGCCTGGCTTGGATTCCCACAGCACTTTGGGGCGTTGGCCTTTGCGCTCTTCGCAGACGGCGCGCAGCGCATCCGATTCCACCGGGTCGGAGGCCAGATGCATGACGCGGCAGGCGCGCGGCGAGACGGCCAGCCGCAATGCCAGATTGGTGATCAGATCGACGCCGCGCACTGTGTCTGCACTATGGTCGCCCGTGAGGTGGGGAGTCGCGATGCCAACGGCGCGGCGCGTCGCAGCCTGCGCTGTTTTTTGCGCATCCACCACTGCCACGCGGCGTCCCCCGTTGGCGAGTTGATTGGCAATCATTGCGCCAATCAGACCGGCGCCAATGACCAGAACGTCTTTATCGGGTGTGCGGTCATCCATCCGTGTGAATTGCGGCTCTCGCAAACCACGATCGACGACGGCAGGTCATAGCGTCTCAGGTAGCTGTGACCTGCCGTTGCGCCTGTGTGCGGTTTGCCGGTATCGCGATGCGCCTCTAGCGCTTCGCTGTTGACTTCTTCGCCGCAGGGGCTGGTTTCTTCACGGCAGCGGCGGGTTTCTTCGCGGCTGTAGCAGGCTTCTTCACGACAGTGGCGGGTTTCTTTGCAGCGGGGGCAGGTTTCTTTGCGACCGCCTTCTTCGCAGCAGCGGGCTTCTTCGCCGCAGGAGTTGGTTTTTTCGCAGCGGGGGCCGGCTTCTTTGCGACCGCCTTCTTCGCAGCAGCAGCGGGCTTTTTCACGGCAGCGGCGGGTTTCTTCGCCGCAGGGGCAGGCTTCTTTACCGCGGGTTTCTTCACGGCAACAGCTGGTGTGGGCTCGGGCGCAGGCGCAGGTTCGACGGCAAACACATCGATCACTTCGATGGGCGGTTCACCGGGCACTTCCACCACAGACTCAACCACCACAAACTCGACCGTCTCGGGCGCCGTTTCTACGACGGGCGTCTCTACGGCGGCTGCCGGCGCCGCGGGCGCTTTGGCCGGGCGTCTCTTGCGAGCCGGCTTCCTGGGCGTTTCGACGACGGGTTCGGGGACGTTCTCTGACACGGGTTTATTCACGGTTTCAGTTTCCACTTCAGTCACCTCGGTTTGTGTGATCACAATTTCCTCAACAGCCGCCGCGCGCGCGGCAGGCTCATCGACGGATTCAGTTGCCACGTTCTCGTTGGCAGCGGATGCGGGAAGGAAGTTCAGATATGCCAGGACGTCGCGCGCATGTTCGGCCGGCGTCACTTTTGCCCAGACGCGCTCGATCATGCCTGCCGGGCCGATGATGAATGTGCTGCGTTGAATCCCCATGTACTTGCGGCCATACATGCTCTTCTCGACCCATGCGCCAAAGGCTGCGGCGACCTTGTGCTCGTTGTCTGACAGCAGTGGAAAAGTCAACCCGAACTTGGCGCGGAACTTCGCATGTGCCTTGATGTTGTCGGGGCTGACGCCAAACACTGGGATATTCAGGGCATTGAAGCTCGCGAGATTGTCGCGGAAATTGCACGCTTCGGTCGTGCAGCCTGAAGTGTCATCCTTTGGGTAGAAGTACAACACGTAGCGCTGCCCGCGCAAACTGGATGCGCTGACGTCACCCATGGTGTCCGATGGCAAAACGAAATCGGGAATCAGGTCGCCCGCCTGCAGCATGTGTCCTCCGTTTATAACAATTGACTCTTACAGTTTACTGCGTTATGTGGTATTAAGTCAATATGAAAACGTTGATTTCGAGATAATGGCAATGCGTCGAGTTGATCATGCGTTGGCTCAGCGGTTGAATACTCGAATCGCATGGTTGTTGTCACAACGTAGTGGAATTGTCTGCCGACGAAAGTGCATCCGCAAGAGTGCGTGCTGCACCCATGGCGTCATATGCGGTAGAAATATGATACGTAGCGCCGACAACAAAAGGGGCAATATTCTCGCTGGCCTCGATTTCTTCTGCAAGAATGCGAATGAGCCGTAACTTATCTACGCTTGTGAGTTGTCGCGCCATTGGGACAATTTCAGCCAAAGATAGAGGATGTTCCATCGCCGCACTGGTCATAGCTTTCCTATTCCCTCCGTAGCATCATAACATAAAGTGTTGTGATCAGGGCAGCGTCTTGTCGTTCTTGTGCCGCCCCAATAACGATCTCGCGATGTTTCTGCCGCGATCCAGCGCGGCATCATACAACTCTCTGATCGCGTGACTGTTGACGCGCTCGCCGTAAGCGCACCAGCGATGAATAACCTCGCCCGTTGCGTATGTGCCGGCGAATGCTATACCCACCTTGGGGATCAG
This sequence comes from uncultured bacterium, assembly GCA_903921365.1. Taxonomy (GTDB): domain Bacteria; phylum Chloroflexota; class Anaerolineae; order J036; family Brachytrichaceae; genus CAIXPS01. The sequence goes on from CAIXPS010000216.1 coordinate 5,796, forward strand.
CCCAAATCCGGGCACGAGGCCGATCAATCCGCGCGCGGCCTGGCGCAACAGAAACCCGCTGCCCACTACCGTCGCGAGTTGCGGCATGATCTGCCGGAACTCGGCGGCCAGCCCCATGGCCAGGGCTATCTTGTACCCCATCAACGCCTGGTTCTTAGTGAGCACCATCATGTCGGCCACATTCATCGGCACATCTGCGATAGGGTTGATCTCGACAATGCCGCTGCCGAAACTGTAGACGGCGTTGGCAAGCGCGGTATCGTCGATGAGGTTGCGCGAGACGCGCTCACGGAAGGCCGGCAGGTGGCGCGCGAGCGCCAGCTCGTCCACCGCCTTCAAGCCCAGAATGCCTTGTGTCAACTGGCGCGCAGTCTGTGCATCGTCAATCGGGCTGTTCAACGTGATCAAGCTGGCGGGTAGCCAGACGTGGCGCATGGACGGCGGCGTCTGTGGATCGGCAATCAGACACACCAGCACGCGCGCGCCGGCCAGATCCAGTTCGCGCGCCAGCGTCTGCTCGATAGTCGTGTCGACGTCCTCGCGTGTGACGATCACGGCGATGTTCATCCGGCCTGGTTGACTCGGGGCGCCGAGTGGGAACGCGCCACAGACGCGCGCAGCCGGGATGTCGTGCTCGCGCAGCCCGTGGTACAGCAGGTCGACGAAGTGCTGCGCCAATGGCAGGTCGCGGCTGAGGAACGCCAGCACAAACGGGGTCTCGGCAGCGGCGCGGATCGGGCGCGCGTCTACCTCGCGCAGAACGTTGACGATCGACCCCACAACGTCAAGCGACATGATTGATTTTCCTGTCACAATGAACCCATTATCAACCCACCGTATCTTCTGCTTTAATATCCCTATGATCGATTCACGACACATCATTAATGGCAGTCCGATTCCAAGCGAAGGATACGCCGATCAACCCTATGTCATACAGACCGATGACGGCGCATGGCTATGCACTATGACCACGGGGCGCGGGCATGAGGGTGTGAGTGGTCAGCATGTCATCAGCTTGCGCAGCACGGATCACGGTGCAACCTGGCAAGCGCCGGTGGACATAGAGCCGGCCGATGGACCAGAGGCGTCGTATTCGGTTCTGCTGAAGACGCCGTATGGCCGTGTGTACTGTTTCTACAACCATAACACCGATTGTGTCCGCGAAGTGCGCCGTGAGGACGGCGGTGTGTATACTCGCGTCGACTCGTTGGGGCATTACGTGTTTAAGTACTCGGACGATCACGGGCGCAGTTGGTCGGAAAATCGCTTCGAGGCGCCGGTGCGCGAGTTTGACTGCGACCGCGAAAACGCCTACGGTGGCGCGCTGCGCTTTTTCTGGAACGTGGGCAAGCCGCTCATCCACGCTGGAGTGGCGTATCTGGTGATGCATAAAGTCGGCGCGATGGGCGTGGGTTTCTTCGCGCGATCGGAGGGCGCCTTCCTGCGCAGCGACAACCTTCTCACCGAGCTCGACCCCGCCAATATTCGTTTCGACACGCTACCTGACGGCGATGTTGGCCTGCGCACACCAGTCGGCGGCGGGCGCGTGTCGGAGGAGCAGAGCTTGACCGCGCTGAGCGATGGGTCGCTGTTCTGCGTGTACCGCAGTGTGGATGGGTGGCCGGTCTGTTCGTATAGCCGTGATGGCGGCCATGCGTGGGCGCCTCCTGCTTACCTCACCTATGCCCCCGGCGGACGGCGCGTAAAACATCCGCGCGCCGCCAACTTCATTTGGCGCTGCTCGAATGGCCGCTACCTGTATTGGTATCACAACCACGGCGGACAGTTTATCCAACACCTTGATAAGGGTAGCGGGCCATACGAAGATCGCAATCCTGCGTGGCTCATGGCCGGACACGAAGTTGCCACGTCGAACGGCCGCATGATCGCGTGGTCTCAGCCCGAGATACTGCTGTACGACGATGATCCGATCGTCCGCATGAGCTATCCTGACCTTATCGAGGAAGGCGGACAGTTCTGGGTCACTGAGACGCAGAAGAGCATTGGGCGCGCGCACGCAATCGATGCGGCGTTGCTGGAGGGTCTCTATAGTCAAGGTCAGTCGGACCGCGTCGCGCGCGCCGGGCTAGTCATGGAACTTATCGGCCCAGACATTTCGGCAAAGGTTCCCATGCCCAGACTGCCGGTCTTCGTCACACGCGACACCCAGCGCATCGACATGCCTGGACTGGACATGCGGGTTGGCTTTGCGCTGGAGATGATGTTGACGCTCGATAGTCTGGACGAAGGCCAGATAGTGCTCGACAGCCGAATTGACCATGGACCCGGCGTGGCGGTGCGCATGTGTGCAGGCGGCGCGCTGGAGCTGGTGTTGCGCGGCAATCAAACCGAGAATCGCTGGGCATGTGATCCGGGGACGCTTAGCGCACAGACAGGGCAAAAGCATCACATCGTGTTCATTGTGGATGGCGGGCCTAAGGTGATCAGCGTCGTGGTCGATGGTGTGCTATGTGACGGCGGCGAGGCGCGCCAGTTTGGTTGGGGCCGGTTCAGCCCAAATCTGCGCGATGTCAACGGCAGCCCGGTTCTGCGCATTGCGCCGTCGCTGCACGGCAATCTGGCGTTGGTGCGACTTTATGATCGGGCTCTGCGCACGAGCGAGGCGGTTGCCAATTATCGTGGGTCACAGAACTGAATCGCAATTGCCTGCAATAGTTGCTTTGTGCCTATTTGTTCTTGTCGGTGACGAGTAGAATGCATTACCAACCCATTGCAATGGAGTTCCTATGGTCAAACAGCTTGCGAAACCATTAAACATCCTGCTCGTGTTCCTGCCGATTTCACTGATCCTGGAGTTGACACATGGCGCGCCGATTCTGCTTTTTATCGTTTCTGCGCTGGCCGTCGTGCCGCTCTCGGGCATCCTGGGCGACGCAACCGAGGAACTGGCTGGACGCACGGGGCCGCGCATCGGGGCGTTGCTCAATGCAACGCTGGGTAATGCGGCGGAGTTGATCATTACGATACTCGCCATCAAGGAAGGGCTGCTCGAACTGGTGCGCGCCTCAATCATTGGCTCGGTGATTGGCAACCTGCTCCTCGTGGCGGGCGTCGCGATCATCGCAGGCGGGCTGAAGTTTGGGATGCAGCGGTTCGACCGCAGCACGGCGGTGATGAGTTCAACGCTGCTGATCATGGCCGCGTTCGCGCTGGTGTTGCCGTCATTCTTTAACTATGCCATCGAACCAAACGGCGCGGCAGTCGAGTCGCTCAGCCTGATTGCCGCGGGCATCATCATCATCATGTACATACTCAGCATGGTGTTTACCCTGACGGCGCGCAACCCGGAGGGTATGACGCGTGAGCCGGCGCATGTGCCGCGCTTCAGCCTCGGCGCGGCGATTGGTCTTTTGGCAGTCGCCACCATTCTGATCGCGCTGGTCAGCGAGTTTCTGGTGGGCGCGGTCGAGCCGATGGTGACGCAACTGGGCATCAGCGAGTTATTCGTCGGCATCATCCTCGTCCCGATCATTGGCAATGTGGCTGAGCACGTCGTCGCGATTGAAGTGGCGCTGAAGAACCACATGGA